>NZ_JBFBKP010000112.1:0-9433 GCF_040702285.1 Arthrobacter sp. NPDC080086 | reverse complement strand
GTTGAAACGACGAAGGGCCCCTCCGCAGTGGAGGGGCCCTTCGCAGGTGGAGGTCTTAGTCGACCGGAACCGGTTCCTTTTCATTGAGGCGGCCCGTCTCGTCGTGCCAGTCGGAGCTGAGCGGGCGAAGGTTCGGTTCAACGGCGCGTGCGTGGTGGGCGCAGAAGAGAAGCTCACCGCCGGAGGCTCCGAGGACAACGCGGACATATGCCTGAGCTCCGCAACGGTCACACCGGTCAGCGGTAGTGAGTGTGCGGTCCGCAACTGCTGTGGTCATGTTCGGCCTCCTTAGTAGATCGATACGTCTATATAACCAGCATTCGCTCCCAATCCATGGCACGGATGGGCCACTTTCGCTGTGCGCGTATCACGTCCCCGTAACGGCGTGCGCCGGGCCACATTCCGGCGGGGAGTGGCAACCAAAAGAGCGGCCCGCGGCCGACTACGCTAGGAAGAGTGTATTTTTCGCGTTTCACCGAAGGAGTTCCCCACCCGTGGCACCAAGTTCTGATTACACCGCCCGGCACCTTTCCGTGCTGGAGGGCCTGGAGGCCGTCCGCAAACGCCCCGGCATGTACATCGGATCCACGGACTCGCGCGGCCTGATGCACTGCCTCTGGGAGATCATCGACAACTCCGTCGACGAGGCCCTGGCCGGCTTCGGCCACGACATCAAGATCATCCTGCACGCGGACAACTCCGTGGAGATCCACGACGACGGCCGCGGCATCCCGATCGACGTCGAACCCAAGACCGGCCTCACCGGCGTCGAGGTCGTCTTCACCAAGCTGCACGCCGGCGGCAAGTTCGGCGGCGGCTCCTACACCGCCTCCGGCGGCCTGCACGGCGTCGGCGCCTCCGTGGTCAACGCCCTCTCTTCCCGCCTGGACGTCGAGGTGGACCGCGGCGGCAAGACCTACAAGATGTCCTTCCGCCGCGGCGAACCGGGCCGCTTCAAGGACCCCGGTACCCGCCCCGACCCGGCCGCGGTCTTCGAGCCGTTCGTCGACGGCTCCGTGCTCGACGTCGTCGGCAAGGCCAAGCGCGGCGTCACCGGCACCCGCATCCGCTACTGGGCGGACCGGCAGATCTTCACCCCGGACGCCAAGTTCTCCTACGAGGACCTCACCGCCCGCGCCCGGCAGACCTCCTTCCTGGTCCCCGGCCTCAAACTCACCGTGCGCGACGAGCGGAAAGTTCCGGGCACGCCCGGGGAGGCCGGCCCGCACGAGGAGGTCTTCCACCACGACGGCGGCATCTCCGAATTCGTCGAATTCCTCGCCGCGGACCCGGCGGTCACCGACGTCTGGCGGCTGCACGGCGCCGGCAAGTTCAAGGAGACCGTCCCCGTCCTGGACGAGCGCGGCCACAGCCAGCTCGCCGAGGTCGAACGCGACTGCGAAGTTGATGTGGCCCTGCGCTGGGGCATCGGCTACGACAGCACGGTCCGCAGCTTCGTCAACATCATCTCCACCCCGAAGGGCGGCACCCACCAGTCCGGCTTCGAGCAGGCCCTGGTGAAGACCTTCCGCAAGGCCGTCGAGGCCAACGCCCGGAAGCTCAAGGCCGGCAACGACAAGCTGGAGAAGGACGACATCTTCGCCGGGCTCACCGCCGTGCTTACCGTCCGCCTGGCCGAACCGCAGTTCGAGGGCCAGACCAAGGAAATCCTCGGCACCTCCGCGGTCCGGGCGATCGTCGCGAAGGTGGTGGAGCGGGAAATCAACGCCAAGCTCACCTCCGCCAACCGCAACGACAAGGCCCAGTCGGCGCTGCTGCTGGAAAAGGTCGTCAGCGAGATGAAATCCCGCATCTCGGCCCGCGTCCACAAGGAAACCCAGCGGCGCAAGAACGCCCTGGAAACCTCCTCGATGCCGACCAAGCTCGCGGACTGCCGCACGGACGACGTCGAACGCTCCGAACTGTTCATCGTCGAGGGCGACTCCGCGCTCGGCACCGCCAAACTGGCCCGCTCCTCGGACTTCCAGGCGCTGCTGCCGATCCGCGGCAAGATCCTCAACGTCCAGAAGGCCTCGGTGGGGGACATGCTCTCCAACGCCGAATGCGCCGCGCTGATCCAGGTGGTGGGCGCGGGCTCCGGCCGCAGCTTCGACATCTCGGCCGCGCGGTACGGCAAGGTCATCCTGATGACCGACGCCGACGTCGACGGCGCCCACATCCGCACGCTGCTGCTGACGCTGTTCTTCCGCTACATGCGGCCCATGATCGACGAGGGCCGCGTCTTCGCCGCCGTCCCGCCGCTGCACCGGGTGGAGGTCATCAACGCAGGCCAGAAGGCCAACGAGATGATCTACACCTACTCGGAGGCCGAGCTGCACCAGCTGCTGGGCCGGCTGGCGAAGGAGGGCAAGCGCTACAAGGAACCGATCCAGCGCTACAAGGGCCTGGGCGAGATGGACGCCGAGCAGCTCGCCGAGACCACCATGGACCCGCGGCACCGCACGCTGCGGAAGGTCCGGGTGGAGAACGCCCGCCAGGCCGAGGAGATCTTCGACCTGCTGATGGGCTCCGACGTCGCCCCGCGTAAGGACTTCATCATCGCCGGCGCCGCCAGCCTGGACCGGGAACGCATCGACGCCTAAGGCGCCACTGGCACCCTCCTAGCCGAGCAGGCCGGGCACAATCAGCAGCGCCGTCGGCGCCGCGAGCAGCAGGATGCAGGCCGCCAGCACCGCATAGCGCAGCCCCTGCGGCAGCGGTGGCTGGGGCGAGAGCAGCCGGCTGACCCGGGTCGCCGTCGTCACCATGGCACCGGCCCCGCCGGTGGCCCCGGGCTGGGCGCTGTCCGCCTCTGAACTGCCGAAGGCCATTCGCGCCGCCGGTGCCGCGCCGGGGCCGGTGCCCGTGGCCGAGCCGCTGGCCACGATGGCGATGGCCTTGATCAGCGTGGCCTTGCTCTCGGTCTTGAGCGCTACGTCGTCGGCCAGCATCTCGATCAGTGAGTTGACAGCCTCCTGCGCCAGCCGGGTGGTCGGCAGCCAGGGCAGGGCCTGGCGCCAGGCGGCAAAGGCCCAGAGGAGCAGGTGGTGCCGCTGGCTGAGGTGGGCGTTCTCGTGGCTGAGGACCGCCCGCAGCTCGCCGGGTTCCAGCGCCGCCATGAGGCCGTCGGAGAGGACAGTCACGGAGCGGGCGCCGCCGGGCAGGCAGTAGGCCACCGGGGAGTCGTGGCTGATCACCATGGTCCGGGCGGCCTCCGCCGACGGGGATGCCAGCAGGGCCAGGAGCTCACGGTGCCGCCGGCGCTGCCGCTGGATCTTGTAATAGGTCAGCAGCAGCGTGAAGACCAGGTGGGCGCTCAGCAACGCGGCCGCGGAGAGCGCGAAGATGTGCCAGAAGCCCAGATCGGTGGTGGGTTCGTTGCGGAACACCATGCCCGCCAGGCCGCGCAGGCCGGCGATCAGGTTGTCCCCGATGGGTTCCAGCCCGTAGACCAGCATGGCGCCGATCATGGACAGGCCACCGGCGAGGGCGATCGCCTGCCAGAGCAGCATCGCCGTCGAGGGGGAACGGGCCGGCCAGTGGGCGCGCGACAGGAGGATAGGCACCGGCCAGGCCAGCGCTATCGCCAGGACCGCCAGAAAATATGAGGTCCAGAACACCGCTGTTAGCTGTGGTCCAGCAGTTTGCGCAAAGTCTCGGCCTCGGTGGGCGAGACGGAGCCGATGAAGCGGGCCAGAACGGCCTCACGGTCAGGGGCGGAGCCGAGGACCTCGTGCATCAGTTCGGCGGTGTGGTCCGCGCGGCTGGACACGGCCTGGTAGCGGTGCGGACGGGTGCCGCGTTCACGCTCCACCAGGCCCTTGCGCTCCAGCCGGGAGAGGACGGTCAGGACCGTGGTGACGGCCAGGTCCTTGCCCTCGTGGCCCTCGGTACCGCCGGGGGTGCGGGTGCTTGTGGCCAGCAGGTCGCGCAGGGTGTTGGCCGTCGCGGCCTCCTGTCCCGCCCAGAGCAAGTCCATGACTGCCCGTTCCAGTTCCCCAAGACTTGCCATTGCCTGTGTCCTTCTAAGATGCCTCCCCGCCGGCACCTGCCGCGGGAGGTCGTTAATTACTACAGCTTTCAATTTACCGTTTTTTCGCTTGACTTTCTACATGCAGTAGAACAGGGCTCCGGGCGTGTCACGGTGGGTCGAGTGCGGGGCCCGGCGGCGGTCCGTTGCGGCCCGGGGTGAGCCGTGCCACGCTGGGTGCGTACGGTCCGGCCGATGTTCTACACTCTGTAGAAGTAGCAATTCTACGAACTGTAGAAAACTCTCGGGAACCTAACCAAAGGGACTGCCATGGACGCCTTGGAAATTGCACGCTGGCAATTCGGGATCACCACCGTCTATCACTTCATGATGGTGCCGCTGACGATCGGCCTGGGCCTGGTGGTGGCGGTGATCCAGACCCTCTGGTACCGCACCGGCAAGCCCGAATACCTCCGCATGACCAAGTTCTGGGGCAAGCTGTTCCTGATCAACTTCATCATGGGCGTCGCCACCGGCATCGTGCAGGAATTCCAGTTCGGCATGGCCTGGAGCGAGTACAGCCGCTTCGTCGGGGACGTCTTCGGCGCCCCGCTGGCCCTCGAGGCGCTGCTCGCGTTCTTCGTCGAGTCCACCTTCCTGGGCCTCTGGATCTTCGGCTGGAAGCAGCTCAAGCGCGGCGTCCACCTGGCCTGCCTCTGGATCGCTGTCATCGGCTCCGCGCTCTCGGCCTACTTCATCATCGTGGCCAACAGCTGGATGCAGCACCCAGTAGGTGTCGAGATGATCAACGGCCGCCCGGTCATGACCGACGCGTGGGCCGTGTTCACCAACAACACGGCCCTCGTGGCCGTGCCCCACACGCTCTTCGGCGCCCTCGCCGTCGCCGGCGCGTTCCTGCTCGGCATCGCCTGGTACCACCTGTGGCGCCGCCGGTATGACGGGATCGACACGGTCGGTGCCGACGGCCGGGTCATCCCCGGCGAGTCCACCGTCCCGGGCCGCGACCGTGCCGACCACGCCGTCTGGATCCGCTCGCTGCGGATCGGCGCCGTCGTCGCCATGATCTCCTTCGCCGGCACCGCCGTCACCGGCGACCTGCAAGGGAAGCTGATGTTCGTCCAACAGCCCATGAAGATGGCCGCCGCGGAGGCCGCCTGCCACGACGGGACCGGCTTCTCCATCCTGAGCATCGGCAACGTCGGCTCCAAGAACTGCGACGACGTCGTCGCCGTCATCGAGGTGCCGGGCCTGCTCTCCTTCCTGGCCAAGGGCGACTTCAGCACCGAGGTCAAGGGCGTCAACAGCCTGCTGGAACAGTACAAGGCCGACTACGGCACCCACCTGCCGGACAGCCCCATCTACGGCGACCGCGCCGGCAAGGAAATCCAGTACGTCCCCGTCATGGAGGTCACCTACTGGGGCTTCCGGATGATGATCGGTTTCGGCGGCCTCGCCGCGGCCGCTGCCGCCGCCGCGCTCTGGGCCACCCGCAAGGGCACCGTTCCGGCCTCCCGCGGCCTGATGCGGCTGGCCGTCTTCGGCATCCTGGCCCCCTTCGGCGCCAACGCCGCCGGCTGGATCTTCACCGAGATGGGCCGCCAGCCCTTCGTCGTCGCGCCCAACCCGGACGCTAGCGGCATCGACCAGGTCTTCATGTTCACCGCCGCCGCCGTCTCCCCGGGGGTGTCCGCCGGGGAACTGATCACCTCGCTGGTGGTGCTGACCGCCGTCTACGCGCTCCTGCTGGTGGTGGAGGTGAAGCTGCTGGTCAAGTACGTCCGCGGCGGCGTGGTGTCCGCCATGCCGGAGCTCGCGCACGTCCCGGCGGACGAGAACGAGGACAAGACGCCCCCGGGCGGCACTCCCGGAACGCCGGGCGCCGACGACGTCCTGGCCTTCGCCTACTGAGCGCCCCGCCCACCCCGTACCCGACCCGATACTGACAGAGGACACCCCGCATGGAACTGCTCCCCACGACCTGGTTCATCGCCATTGCGGTGCTGTGGACCGGCTACCTCTTCCTCGAAGGCTTCGACCTGGGCGTCGGCATGCTGATGAAGCTCTTCGCCCGGAACAACACCGAGCGCCGCGTGCTGCTGAACACCATCGGACCGGTGTGGGACGGCAACGAGGTCTGGCTGCTGACCGCGGGCGGGGCCACCTTCGCGGCCTTCCCGCTTTGGTACGCCTCGCTCTTCTCCGCCCTGTACCTGCCGCTGCTGCTGGTGCTGGTGGCGCTGATCTTCCGGGCCGTGGCCTTCGAGTACCGCGGCAAGGTGGACACCCCGCAGTGGCGCGCCCGCTGGGACTGGGCGATCGCCCTCGGCTCCCTGGTGGCGGCCTTCGGCGTCGGCGCCGCCCTGGGCCTGACCACCACCGGCCTGCCGGTGAATGCCAACGGTGACCGCGTGGGCGGCCCCTTCGCTTGGTTCAACGCCTACGCCGTGCTCGGCGGGCTCGCCGTCGTCGGCTTTTCCCTGGTCCACGCGCTGGCGTTCCTGGCGTTGAAGACCGACGGCGAGGTCCGGCACCGGGCGCGGCAGTGGTTCGTCCGGCTGCTGCCGGTGCTCCTCCTGCCCATCGCCGGCTGGGCGGTCGTCATGCAGTTCCAGGGCGGCAAGGCCTGGACCATCGCCGCCGTGGTGGCCGCCGTCGTCGCGGCCGCCGCAGCCTGGAACTTCGCCCGCGGCGGCGCCGAGGGCAAGGCATTCCTCTCCCTGGGCGTGTTCCTGGTCCTCGGCACCGCCTCGGTGTTCGGCGCCGCGTTCCCGGTGGTGCTGCCCTCCACCCTGGATCCGGCCTTCAACCTGACCATCTCCAACGCCTCCTCCTCCGACTACACGCTGGGCCTGATGACGATCGTCGCCTGCATCGGCCTGCCGCTGGTGCTCGCCTACCAGGCCTGGACCTACTGGGTGTTCCGGCGCCGGGTCAGCAGCGCCCACATCCCGGAGGCGCACAGCTTCCTGCCCGCCATCGCCTCCCGGGCCCTGGCGCCCAAGGACTAGGCGCCGATGAGACCGCAGTTCCCCTCCGGCCCTGCCACCCGCTCCGCGCTCTACCTGCTGGGGCTCCTCGCCGCCCTGAAGGCCCTGTCCCTGGTGCTGATGGGCCAGGCGGTCGCAGGCATGCTGACGGGACTGGCCGGCCACCAGGAGGCGTGGGCCGAACAGTTGGGCTGGGGCCTGGCCGGCGTGGTGCTGAGGGCACTCACCACGTGGGGACAGGCCGTCGCCGCGCGCCGTGCCGCGCTGGGGGTCAAGGAGGAGCTGCGCTCGCAGCTTCTGGAACGGGCCCTGCAGACGGGCACCCGCGCCGCCGGGCCGTCCGACGGCGGACTGGCGGTGCTCACCACGCGCGGACTGGACGCGCTGGATAACTACTACACGCAGTTCCTGCCGGCGCTGGTCAACTGCGCGGCCATCCCGCTGCTCCTGGGCGCCCGGATCCTCTTCGCCGACTGGGTCAGCGCCGTGGTGATCGTCCTGACCGTGCCCCTGGTGCCGCTGTTCATGATCCTGATCGGCCGGTATACGGAGGAACGGGTCCGGGAGGCGCAGTCCACGCTGGCCCGGCTCTCCGGCCACATGCTGGAACTGGCCAAGGGCCTGCCCGTGCTGGTGGGCCTGGGCCGGGCCAGCGCCCAGCGCAAGGCCCTGGAGGACATCTCCGAGGAATACCGGACCCGGACCATGGGCACCCTGCGCACCGCGTTCCTCTCCGCCCTGGCGCTGGAACTCATCGCCACCCTTTCCGTGGCCGTCGTGGCGGTGTTCATCGGCGTCCGCCTGGTCCACGGGGAGATGGGCCTCGAGGCCGGCCTGCTGGCCCTGATCCTCGCCCCCGACTACTACCTCCCGCTGCGCGAACTCGGCACCGCGCACCACGCCAGCGACGAGGGCCGTGCCGCGCTCGCCGACACCACCGAAGTGCTGGATGCCCCCCGGCCGGAGCCGCTGCTGCCGGCGGACGGCACTCCGGAGCCCGCTGCCGCTGTGCCTCCCGCTGTCGCCGTCAGCGGGCTGCGGGTGCGCTACCCGGGCCGAGACGGCGACGCCGTCGGGCCGCTGGACTTCACCGCGCCCGCGGGACGCATCACGGCCCTCGATGGCCCCAGCGGCGCCGGCAAGAGCACCATCCTGGGAGTGCTGGCGGGCACCATCGGTGCGGACACCGGGACGATCCTGGAAGGCCGCGTGTCCGGGTATGCGGCCGCCGACGTGGCGTGGGTGCCGCAGCACCCGGTCATGGTGGCCGACACGGTGCTGGATGAGGTGCTGCTGTACCTGGGCGGCGCGGACACGGCCCCGGACGACGCGTCCCGCGAGGCCGGGGCTAAGGCTAAGACTGAGGCGCGGCGCTGCCTTGCCGCCTGCGCGGCGGAACACCTGGCCGCGAAGCACCCCGCCGAGCTGAGTCCCGGCGAGTTGCGCCGGGTGGCCGTGGCCCGCGGCCTCGCACGGATCGCCGCCGGCGCCACCGTCCTGCTGCTGGACGAACCCACGGCACACCTGGACCGGACCTCGGCCGACGCCGTCAGCGCCGCCCTCACCGGGTTGCGCGGCCGGGCCACCGTGCTGCTGGTGGCCCACGACCGGCAGACCCGCGAACTGGCGGACACCGTGGTGCGGATCGGCGCGCCCGCGGCCGACGGCGGTACGACCGGCGGCGGTGCCGTAACGGCCGCGGCACCGGCATCCGCCGGCCCCGCAATGACCCGCCCCTCAACCGTGGCCGTAACCAGCCCAACTCCAGTCGATCGCCTCGCCGAGCGCGCCGTCCTGGCCGCCACGGGCCGTCCGGAACCCTCCGATGGCCTGAATTCCGACCGCGCGGATCAAACGAACGCCCCCTCGGCCTCCGTAGGGACCCCCGGCGCCGTCGCACGGCTGGGGAGGCTGCTGGCGCCGGTGGCCGGACGCTTCACCGCCGCCGGCGTCGTGGGCGTGCTGGCCGCGCTGTTCGCCGTCGCCCTCGCCGGCCTCTCCGGCTGGCTCATCATCCGCGCCAGCGAGCAGCCGCCCATCCTCTACCTGTTGACCGCCATCGTGGGGGTGCGCTTCTTCGGCGTGGGCCGGGCCGCGCTGCGCTACGCCGAACGGCTGCTGCTCCACGACGCCGTCTTCACCGCCCTGACCCGGCTCCGGGGCCAGCTGTGGGAGTCGCTGAGCCGCCGGGCCCTGTCACTGCGCCGCCTGCTGCAGGGTGGCAACGTCCTGGGTGCCGTCGTCGACGACGTCGACACCGTCCGGGATCTGCTGCCGCGCGTCGTGCTGCCGCCGCTGACCGCCGTCGCCGTCGCAGCCGCAGCCCTCACCGGGGTGGGGCTCCTGCTCCCGGAGGTACTCCCGGCGGTGGCCGCCGCCGCCGTTGCCAGCCTGGTGGCCGCACCGGCGCTGGCCCTATACGCCGACCGCAGGTCCGCCAGCGCCGAGCAGCGCC
>NZ_JBFBKP010000111.1:0-9440 GCF_040702285.1 Arthrobacter sp. NPDC080086 | reverse complement strand
GTTTCTGCAGAACCACGACCAGGTTGGCAACCGCGCCTTTGGTGATCGCTTGACGAGCGCCGAGGTCCGCGCCCCGGGCCGGGTGGAGCGCGTCCTGGAACACGTGAAGGCAACGGCCGAACGCAACGACATCGACACCGACATCGTCGGAGAGACCTACAAGGCCATGATCGATGCCTTCATCCGCCTGGAGCTTGAGGTCTACAAGGCCGGCAGCTAGCTAGAGGGATTCCTCCACGGGGACGTTGGCCTGGTACTCCCGCCCGTCGCAGTCGCTGAAGGCCGTCATCAGGTGCCCCTTGGGCAGGCCCAGTACCGTGCTCAGCGGGAAGTTGCCCGTGATGGTGTTCCCGGAATGCTGGACGCCCTTGATGTCGAAGTTCTCCTCCGTGCCGTCATGGCTGAAGCAAAAGAAGGACACGGCCTCGCCATTGAGGAATTCGATTTCCAGCCGCCGTTGATGTGAATGGTCCGGCGTCGCCGCGACCAGCCCCACCACGTAGGCGCCCGAGGCCGGGATATTGCCGTCTATATCGAAGGTCGCCACCAACGTTGAATCCTTGGCGGCGATGCTGACGTGCTTCAGGAGTGCGTTGTGCGAGCTCATAGGCCAATCCTGCCCCCGGACGTTGGCCCCGTCCACCCCTGATCTAGGTTTTGTCCCGGCCCCGTCGTAGACTTGTTCTATTCGAAGATATGTTCGAATAATTCAAGCGTGAACCCGTCTGGCCTCCCGCCTGTGGCACCTGCACCTTCCGGCGCACCTGCCCGGCGGCCGTCCAGCCCGTTCGTCTAAAACACTGCGCCCGGGAGGCATCATGGGGATGTTCAGCGAATCCGTGGAGGTGGCCTGCACCCCGGAGGGCCGGCCCGAGTCCCTGGTCTGGGCGGGACGGAGCTATGAGTTGTGCGCCGAGCCGGTGAGGTGGTTCGAACGGCGTGAGTGGTGGGCTGAAGTGCAGCGCGCACCGCTGGGCAGCGGCCCAGGCCTGGTGGACTCGGAGATCTGGCGGCTAGAGGTCCGGGACGCCTCGGCCCCGGACCAAAGCCTCACCCTCGACCTCAGCCGCCACCTGCGCAGCGGGCGCTGGCGGCTGTTGCGGCTCCACGACGCCCTGGCGGGGCAGCGGAGGCCAGCGTCGGCATGAGCTTCACCCACCTGCATGTCTCCACTGCCTTCAGCGCCCACTATGGCGTGTCCTGGCCGGAGGAACTGGCCGCGGCGGCCGCAGCCGACGGGGCAACGGCGCTCGCCTGCACCGACCGTGACGGCCTCTACGGCACCATCAAACACCTCAAGGCCTGCATGGCCGCGGGGCTGGATCCCATCGTGGGGGTGGACCTGGCAGTCTTTGACGACGACGGCGACCTCCGCACCCAGGTGGGCGGCCGCGTCGTCGTCCTGGCCCACGGGGGAAACGCCGGGGCCGGATACCGCGCCCTGTGCCGGCTGATCTCCGATGCCCACGCCCGCACCACGGGAAAGGCCGGCGGTACGGTCCCCGCCGCGGTAACACGGGCCGAACTGGCATCCCGGGCGCTGGATCCGCAGACGCTCGAGCCGGTGCTGACGGTATTGCTCGGACCGGACTCCGACGTCGGCCGCTCCATGGGCGGGCGGCGCTACCTGCGGCCGCGCACCCTGTTCAAGCAATGGCTCGACGCCATGCCGGCGGGAACCGTCACCGCCGAGGTGGTCTCCCAGCTGAGCGCCCCGGGGGAGCACCTCAGCACAGCGCACGCCGTGCGGATGCTCAAGCTGGCCGCCGAACACGGCGTTCCCGCCGTGCTCAGCAACGCCGTGCGCTATGTCGCCGAGGACGGGGCGGCCACGGCGGACGTGCTGGACTCCGCCCGGACCCTGAAGTCGCTGCCCGAACTGGCCGGCGAGCCGCTGCTGCAACCCAACGGACAGGCCTGGCTCAAAAGCTCCGCGCAGATGCTGGAGCTGGGCAAGGAAATCATTCACGCCGCGGGATTCGGCGCGGCCGACCTCAAGAGCCTGCTGGCGCATACCGAGGCGCTCGCGGACCGCTGCCGGATAGACCCGGCCGCGGACATGGGCTGGAAGCAGCCGGTGGTCCCGGAAGCGGCCGTGATCGGGATCGAGGGGGACCCGCTGGCCGAACTGGCGGCCCGCTGCGAGGCCGGCATCACCCGCCGCTTTCCCGGCATCAGCGGCAGCAGTGCCGTGGAGCTGCGGGCCAGGCTGGAGCATGAGCTGCGGATCATCAACAGCCTCGGGTTCGCCTCCTACTTCCTGACCGTGGCCGAGGTGTCCCGGATGATCACGGACATGGGGGTGCGCGCCGCGGCCCGGGGCTCCGGGGCCTCCAGCCTGGTCAACTACCTGATCGGCGTCAGCCAGGTGAACCCGCTGCAGCACGACCTGATCTTCGAACGCTTCCTCTCCAGGGACCGGGCCACCCTGCCGGACATCGACATCGACGTCGAGAGCGCCGAACGGCACAACGTCTACCGGAAGATCTTCGACCGGTTCGGTGCCGAGCGGGTGACCCTGATGAGCATGCAGAACGGGTACCGCGCCCGGGGTGCCGTGCGCGACGCCGGACTGGCCCTCGGCATGGAGGGCGGCGACATCGACGAGATCGCCAAACAGCTGTGGCGTTTCTCCGCACGGAACTTCCGCGAGGCGCTGGTGGAGAAGCCGGAGCTGAAGGAGTTCGCCGGGCGGGTGGAGCAGCGGGACTTCACCGGCAACCAACAGCTGGACCTGCTGGTGGACCTGACCGAACGGCTGGACCGGCTGCCCCGGCACATCTCCATGCACCCGTGCGGGGTCATACTGGGCGATGCCACGCTGCTGGACCGCACCCCGGTCCAGCCCAGCGGCCTGGGCCTGCCGATGAGCCAGTTCGATAAGCACGACATGGACCCCATGGGCATGCTCAAACTCGACGTCCTGGGCGTCCGTATGCAGTCCGCCATGGCCTTCGCAGTCCGGGAGGTCATCCGGCTGCACCCCTCGAAAGCGGACGTGGTAGCCGCCGGAAACCACCAGCCCGGGCCGGACGGCAGCGGGCCGGACTACATTGCCGAGGACGGCACCATCGACCTGAACGCCGTCCCGCTGGACGATGAGCCCACCTTCGACCTGATCCGCAGCACCCACACCCTTGGCTGCTTCCAGATCGAATCCCCGGGCCAGCGCGAACTGATCGGAAAGCTGGCCCCCCGGGAGTTCAACGACCTCATCATCGACATCTCCCTCTTTCGGCCCGGGCCGATGAAGTCGGACATGGTCCGGCCCTTCCTGGAACACCGGCACGGCTTCGCCCCGGAGGTGTTCCCGCACCCGGACCTCAAGCCGGTGCTGAAGGAAACCCACGGCGTCACTGTCTTCCACGAACAGATCCTGAAGACCTTCGACGTGATGACCGGCTGCGGCCTGGCCCGCGCCGATGAGTTCCGGCGCGCCCTCGGCAACGAGGTACTGGAGAACCAGGTGGAGGAATTCTTCCGCCGGGAGGCCAAGCGGCGGGACTATTCCCCGGCGGTCGTTGACAAGGTCTGGGGAACCCTGAAGGCCTTCGGCAGCTTCGGGTTCTGCAAGGCCCACGGCGCCGCCTTCGCCGTGCCCACCTATCAGTCGGCGTGGCTGAAAACCCACCACCCGGAGGCGTTCCTGGCCGGGATCTGGGAACACGACCCCGGCATGTATCCCAAGCGGCTCCTGGTGGCCGAGGCCCGCCGCATGGGCATCCCCCTCCTGCCCCTGGACATCAACCGCAGCCAGGCCGAATACCGGGTGGAACCGGTCGTGGACGGCCCGGACCGGGGGAAACTGGGCATCCGGCTGAGCCTGAAGGGAATCTTCGGTCTCTCCGGCGCCGAACTGAAACGCATCGTCGCCGGCCAGCCCTACGACTCCCTCGCGGACCTGCGCGCCCGGACCAGGATCAGCAAACCCAGCATCCAGCGCCTCGCCCAGCTGGGGGCCTTCGACTCCCTGCACCGTGCCGCCGGCGGCAACACCAACCGGGCGGACCTGGTCCACCACCTGCAGCAGCTGCAGACCAGGACGCAGCGCAAGGGCGCCGAGGTGATCGAGGGCCAGCTGGCCCTGCCGCTGGGCGATGTGGAACTGACCAACCTCAAGGGCGGCCGGCCCGCCCCCACGCTGGTGGAGACCGTCCGGGCCGAGCTGGACCTGATGGCCGTGGACGTCAGCGCCCACCTGGTGGACAGCCACAGGCCGCTGCTGGACCGACTGGGCGTCACCACGGCGGACCAGCTCCTGAAGCTGCGCAACGGCACCGAGGTGCTGGTGGCCGGCGTGCGGGTGGCCACCCAGACCCCTCCGATGCGCGGCGGCCGGCGGGTGGTCTTCATCAGCATCGACGACGGGACCGGCTGCGTGGACTCGGTTTTCTTCCACGAGGCCCAGGAGCAGGCCGGGCCGCTGCTCTTCAGCACCCGGCTGCTGCTGATCCGCGGCACCACCCGCCGCACCGGGCCCCGTGGCATCAGCATCAGCGCTTCCATGGCCTGGGACCTCAGCCGCACCGACACCCTTCCCTTCCCGGCCGCCGGCGCGGGTACCGGCTCGGGCGGAGGCGCCATTACCGGCGGCGACGCGCCCGAGACCCCGCCGCTGGACATGGCGCCCGGGGCGCTGGACGGCATCCGGCGAACCCTCGCGATCACGGGGTTCAGCGGTTGAGGGCGGCTCCGAAAGCGGCTCCGGGGGAGGTGGCGGGCGTTGGTTGGGCGTCCGGAAATACCGATAGCATGGACGAGGCTGGCTGTGGTCCCCGTACGCCACAAGCTACGAAGCCTTAAAACCGTGAATAGGAGACACCCGTGTCAGATGCCCAGCAGATCACCCTTCTCGTCGATGGCGAAGAGACCCAGGTGACTACCGGGACCACCGGCGCGGAACTCTTCTTCGAGCGCCGCGACGTCGTCGTGGCCCGTGTCAACGGCGAACTGAAGGACCTGGACCAGCCCCTGCCGGCCGGCGCCGACGTCGAGGGCGTCACCATCGACTCCCCGGACGGCCTGAACGTGCTGCGCCACTCCACCGCCCACGTCATGGCCCAGGCCGTGCAGCAGCTGCGCCCCGACGCCAAGCTGGGCATCGGCCCCTACATCACCGACGGCTTCTACTTCGATTTCGACGTCGAGGAACCCTTCACCCCGGAGGACCTGCGCCAGCTCGAGAAGATGATGCTGAAGATCGTCAACCAGAACCAGAAGTTCGTCCGCCGCGTGGTGACCGAGGACGAGGCACGCGAGGCGATGAAGGACGAGCCGTACAAGCTCGAACTGATCGGCCTCAAGGGCGCCGGCAGTGACGAGGACGGCTCCAGCGTCGAGGTCGGCGGCGGCGAGCTGAGCATCTATGACAACGTCGAGCGCAAGGAAGGCACCACCGTCTGGTGCGACCTATGCCGCGGCCCGCACCTGCCCAACACCAAGCTGATCTCCAACGCCTTCGCCCTGACCCGCTCCTCCGCGGCCTACTGGCGCGGCAGCGAGAAGAACAAGCAGCTCCAGCGCATCTACGGCACCGCCTGGCCCACCAAGGAAGCCCTCAAGGCCTACCAGGAGCGCATCGCCGAGGCCGAACGCCGCGACCACCGCAAGCTCGGCGCCGAACTGGACCTGTTCTCCTTCCCGGACGAGCTGGGCTCCGGCCTGCCGGTGTTCCACCCCAAGGGCGGCATCATCCGCAAGGCCATGGAGGACTACTCCCGGCAGCGGCACGTCGACGCCGGTTACGAGTTCGTCTACACCCCGCACATCACCAAGGGCCACCTCTACGAGGTCTCCGGGCACCTGGACTGGTACCGGGACGGCATGTTCCCACCGATGCACATCGACGCGGAACTGAACGAGGACGGCACCGTCCGCAAGCCCGGCCAGGACTACTACCTGAAGCCGATGAACTGCCCGATGCACAACTTGATCTTCCGCTCGCGCGGCCGCTCCTACCGTGAACTGCCGCTGCGGCTCTTCGAATTCGGCTCGGTCTACCGCTACGAGAAGTCCGGCGTGGTGCACGGCCTGACCCGCGTCCGGGGCATGACCCAGGACGATGCCCACATCTACTGCACCCGCGAGCAGATGAAGGACGAACTGACCAAGACCCTGAACTTCGTGCTGGGCCTGCTCAAGGACTACGGCCTGCAGGACTTCTACCTGGAGCTCTCCACCAAGGACCCGGAGAAGTTCGTCGGCGCCGACGAGGTCTGGGAGGAAGCCACCCGCACCCTCGAGGAAGTGGCGACCGAATCCGGCCTCGAACTGGTCCCGGATCCGGGCGGAGCGGCGTTCTACGGCCCGAAGATCTCCGTCCAGGCCCGTGACGCCATCGGCCGGACCTGGCAGATGTCCACCATCCAGCTGGACTTCAACCTGCCGGAGCGCTTCGAACTGGAATTCCAGGCCTCCGACGGCACCCGCCAGCGCCCGGTCATGATCCACCGCGCACTGTTCGGCTCGATCGAACGGTTCATGGGCGTCCTCACCGAGCACTACGCCGGCGCGTTCCCGGCCTGGCTCGCCCCCGTCCAGGTGGTCGGCATCCCGGTGGCGGAGGCGTTCAACGACTACATGTTCGACGTCGTCGACCAGCTCAAGGCCGCGGGCATCCGCGCCGAGGTGGACATCTCCTCGGACCGGTTCCCGAAGAAGATCCGCACCGCCAGCAAGGACAAGATCCCGTTCGTGCTGATCGCCGGCGGCGACGACGCCGAGGCCGGGGCCGTGTCCTTCCGGTTCCGGGACGGCAGCCAGGACAACGGCGTGCCGGTGGCCGAGGCCGTCCGTCGGATCGTGGACGCCGTCCGCGAGCGGACCAGCTAGCGGGGGAGCAGCAAGTGCAGGAATCCACAGGCGCCGGCCAGGGCTACCCGGGCGACGACGGCGTGACCGATGACTTTGGCCTGGCCGGCGTGCCGGACTCGTTCCAGCGCCTGTGGACTCCGCACCGCATGGCGTACATCAAGGGCGGCCAGCACCAGTTCAAGAACCAGGACGACTGCCCGTTCTGCGTGGCACCGGAACGCCAGGACGAGGAATCGCTGATCGTCTACCGCGGCCGGACCTGCTACGTGGTGCTGAACCTGTACCCATACAACCCCGGGCACCTGCTGGTGTGCCCGTACCGGCACATCCCGGACTATACGGATCTGACGGTCGAGGAGACCGCCGAGTTTGCCGACCTGACGCAGACCGCCATGCGCGTGCTGCGGAAAGTCTCCAACCCCACCGGCTTCAACCTGGGCATGAACCAGGGCGTCACCGGCGGCGCCGGCGTCGCGGGCCACCTTCACCAGCATGTGGTGCCGCGCTGGGGCGGGGACGGGAACTTCTTTCCGATCATCGCCCAGACCAAGGCGATGACCCAGACCCTCGGCGCGGTCCGCCGGCAGGTTTCGGAAGCGTGGCCCGCGTCCGCGGCCACGGAACCGGCGGCGGGAACACCGGATGCTGAATAAGCACGCCCGCGGGTTCTTCACCGCGCTGTTCACCCCGCTGGCCCGCTGGCTGCTCCGGATGGGCGTCTCCCCGGACGCCGTGACGATCGTCGGCACCGCCGGCGTCGTCGTCGGCGCCCTCGTCTTCTACCCGCTGGGCCAGCTCTGGTGGGGAACCATCTTCATCACCGCATTCATCTTCTCCGACGTCATCGACGGGATCATGGCACGGCTACAGGAACGCGGCGGCCGCTGGGGCAACTTCCTGGACTCCACGCTGGACCGGGTGGCCGACGGCGCCCTGTTCGCCGGCGTCGCCGTCTGGTTCTTCACCGGCGGGGCCAACCCGGCCATCGCCGTCGCCGCCCTGCTCTGCCTGGTCCTCGGCATGGTGGTCTCCTACGCCCGGGCCAAGGCCGAGGCGCTGGGCTTCCACGCCAACGTCGGCATCGCAGAGCGTGCCGAACGGCTCGTCTCCGTCCTTGTGGTAACCGGCTTCACCGGCATCGGCCTGCCGCCGGTGGTCCTGCTCGTCACCCTCTGCCTGCTCGCGCTGGCCAGTTTCGTGACGATCATCCAGCGGGTCGGCGCCGTCCGCCGGCAGTCGCTGGAGGAAGCCCGCGGCACCACCAGCGACCACGCCGCCTGAGCCGGGCTGCACCCACAGGACACAGGCTGACGTACCCTGTCCCCGACGCTGTCCCCGCCCGGTTCCGGGGCGTAACCCGAGTTCAACCGGCCCGCGGCGGGGGACTAGTATTACCCTTACCGGCCAATGGTTTCCGGTAATCCGGGGTGAACGCACACGGTACCCGTGTGCCGTCCGCGCCGGGCGAGGTCATCTATCTACCCATAGGGGTTTTTGTGTCTACACCTGATGTAAGCAGCGAAGCCGGCGCGTCCGCCCAGAACGTCACGGGCAGCAGCCGCGTCAAGCGCGGCATGGCGGAGATGCTCAAGGGCGGCGTCATCATGGACGTCGTCAACGTCGAGCAGGCCCGCATTGCCGAAGACGCCGGTGCCGTGGCCGTGATGGCGCTGGAACGCGTTCCCGCTGACATCCGCGCCCAGGGCGGCGTGTCCCGCATGTCGGACCCGGACATGATCGACCAGATCATCGACGCGGTCTCCATCCCCGTCATGGCGAAGGCCCGCATCGGCCACTTCGTCGAGGCCCAGGTCCTGCAGTCCCTCGGCGTCGACTACATCGACGAGTCCGAGGTCCTCACCCCGGCCGACTATGTCAACCACATCGACAAGTGGAACTTCAAGGTTCCCTTCGTCTGTGGCGCCACCAACCTCGGTGAGGCCCTGCGCCGCATCAACGAGGGCGCGGCCATGATCCGCTCCAAGGGCGAGGCCGGCACCGGCGACGTCTCCAACGCCACCGGGCACATGCGCAAGATCCGCTCCGAGATCGCCAAGCTCGCCGCCCTGCCCGAGGACGAGCTGTACGTCGCGGCCAAGGAACTGCAGGCCCCGTACGAACTGGTCAAGGAAGTTGCCGCTGCCGGCAAGCTCCCCGTGGTCCTCTTCACCGCCGGCGGCATTGCCACCCCGGCCGACGCCGCCATGATGATGCAGCTCGGCGCCGACGGCGTCTTCGTCGGCTCCGGAATCTTCAAGTCCGGCAACCCGGCCCAGCGCGCCGCCGCCGTCGTGAAGGCCACCACCTTCTTCGACGACCCTGACGTCATCGCCAAGGCCTCCCGCGGCCTGGGCGAGGCCATGGTCGGCATCAACGTCGACGAGATCCCGCAGCCGCACCGCCTCGCCGAGCGCGGCTGGTAGCCTGCGCGCCCTGCGGGGCGCCGAGCGGCGCGATCCTCTGCGTGCTATTCCCCGCGCGTTGTTGGCAGCCGAGCTGCCGGTTGGGGTGCGGGGCCCCTTTTACGCACGCTGCCGGACCAGGCCCTGCCTCTTAGTGGCTCCTCCTAGGAACGCGGTGCGGCGTACATCTCCTCGATGACCGTTTCGAAGTCTTTCATCTCCTGG
>NZ_JBFBKP010000110.1:0-9826 GCF_040702285.1 Arthrobacter sp. NPDC080086 | reverse complement strand
TCACCTGAGCCGCCCCACCCACCGAATCCTTGGGCAAAAAGGAGCAACACCATGAACGCAATCACCAAAAAGACGGTGACCACGCAGGACACCAACGAAACCATCGACGGCGTGACCGTCCTCGGCGACTACCACCTCAACGGCGGCTACGAGTGGATTGACCTGATCGGCGAACACGGCTGGGCCGTCATCCCCGTGTGGGGTGCTGACGGCTGGGACCTGGGCAACTGGCCCTACGTCATGGTCGCCGCGACCCGCACCGCCGACGAGATCGGGAACCTGTTCGGCGTCGCCACCTACTGCGAGGGCGACGTGACCTGCACCTACTACCGGACCAAAGCCCGCCAGTGGGACGCGATCACCGAGCAGGCCTTCTACCACTGGAAGAACGGACAGGCCCACGGCCCGGACGACCTGCCCGAAGCCGCCGCGGAACTCCCGTCCCGCTACCGGATGCCCTTCCGGCCCACCGCCGCTTAAACCACCGCCCACAGCCTGCCGGGCGGACACCGCCCGGCAGGCCCCCAAACCTCTTAGGAGCCAAGAACCATGACCACCGGCAAAAGCATCACCGAAAACCCGGCCCAGACCGTGGTGTTCCTCGAAACCCTGGCCGCCATCGTGCAGAAGTCCCCCGTGGCCTACAGCGCCGACGCGGCCGCCGACCTCGCCGCCCACATCCGCGGCATGGCCGAAGCCGTGACCACCGAGGCCCGCGTAGACCCGGGAATCCTCGACACCACCCGCCAGTACGCCGCACTGGACTGGCACAACAAAATCGTGGCCGTCCTCTTCGCCGCCGAACATCGCCCCGGACTCCACTAACCACGGCACGGCGGGCCGGACCAACCACAGAGTCCCGGCCCGCCCCCGGGGTCGGGCGGTCCGCCGCACGTGGCCGGGGAGCGTCGGTGGTCGCCGGCGGCGGACCGCCATTCACGGCCACGTCCCGGCCCTGGTCCCGCATCGGCCCGGCCCGTCAGGGCAGGTAGCCGGCAACGCGGGGGAGTGGTGCAACAGACCGGGGGAAGAGCATGCTCGCAGTGCTCGCACCCAAGCGGTCGTCCGCTGGCGCGTTCGCGCTTAGAAAGCTGGCGCCAACAAAACCGACAGTGCCGACGCCGCTGCCGGGGACGGTACGCCGGGGGATGCATTAGTACGCCGGGATCGCTGTTTCGTATCCCTGATCTTCCCGGGCCCCGGCGCTTTACGATTAACCCATGTTCGGTATCGGTGCAGAGAAGTTCTTTGTTCTGCTCATCATCGGGATTTTCGTGTTGGGGCCTGAACGAATCCCAAGTTACGCTGCACAGCTTGGCCGGCTCGTCAGGGAAGTGCGCCGAATGGCATCTGGCGCGCAAGAGCAGCTGCGCCAGGAGCTCGGGGACGACTTCGATGACGTGAAGTGGGGAGCGCTGGACCCCCGGCAGTACGACCCGCGCCGCATCATCCGCGAAGCCCTCACGGAGAACCCCGTACCCGAGACCCCGACGGTTAGGGCAGCAACAGCGGTTCCCCGGCCTGCCATCGAACGCCTCGCCGCTGGACACGCTGCTCCCTTCGATTCCGAATCGACTTGATCCCGCCGCTCCCGCCACCGGCCGGCGTGCTGATGCTCGACGATAAGGGCAGTGGGGTGCAGGAGTTGGACAGAGCGCTCCGGGCGACCGCGGTTTGGTGGCTAATCCGGGACTTGGAAGGACCTGAGCTCACCGCCCTCAGGAGGGCGGGCACCGCACGGTGTCGGCCGTTTCCATGACTGAGAAGTGGTCCGCGCGAATCGCCATGGAACGTCGGGCGGGAACCATCGATGGGGACCACCGAGCGCCTCGGAGATAAGCCTCCTCGCCACTGACGTCCGCGTTCGGCCGTTGAAGCGCGTGGCGTTAAGGTTCCGTTAAAGGACCCCGGGGAAGTTGGTGTGGCCTGCTGACGGGGCATAAGGTCAGTGCGTCGCAACACCTTGTTCGGTGAGGCTTCTGCATGGACACAGGCCACTGACCCTTCCTGTCGAAAGACACTCCCGGTCAGGACAGGTCTCCCCGGATTAAGGGGTGACCCCAAGTGGCTTCCCGTCGGCGTTAGGCCGGGTATGGGATTACGCCGTGCAGTGCCAAAGCTCTGACGAGGAGGTGTTAGAAGTCACCGGGCCAGTCTGTCGGGGGCTTTGCTCCTTGTTGCGCCGTGAACGGTGACTGATGGTTGCCTGCGGCCGGTGCCGCAGGTCGAGCGGGAGGAGGTGAGGGTGTGAAACCCGGGCCCCATAGATGCGTTTCTCTCCAACCCCTTTCTTCTCTTCCCCCCGTCGGATGAACGTCTGCCCTGCCTGAACAGGTGACATGCGTTTCCGTCGGCTTGTGTTTGCCCGGAGTCCGTCATGTCCTTATTTCGTTCCTTTCCCGGCGCCGGTGTCCTGCGCCGGCCGGCCCTTCGCTGGGTTGACCTGCTCGTCGGCGCTGCGGTACTGGTGCTGTTGTTCCTTCTGGTGCGGCTGAGCCCCTCGCTGAACACCCCCTTCGAGGTTGGATCGGCCCCCACCGAGGTTTCGACCGACCCGGCCGAGCTGCCCTATTACGCTGCCCGGTCCCTGCTGCGGATGTTCATCGCGCTAGGCGCAAGTGTGCTGTTCACCTTCGTTTACGCGACCGCTGCGGCGCGGATCCCACGCGCGGAGAAGGTCCTGCTGCCGGTGCTGGACATCCTGCAGTCCGTTCCGATCCTGGGCTTCCTCTCGGTGACCGTCACAGGGTTCATCGCCCTTTTCCCGCACTCCATGCTCGGACTCGAATGCGCTTCGATCTTTGCGATCTTCACATCCCAGGCCTGGAACATGGCCTTCGCGTTCTACTACGCCCTGGTCAGCCAGCCCAGGGAATTGGACGAAGCTGCCCGGTTGATGCGGCTGACGAAGTGGCAACGGTTCTGGAAGCTGGACGTCCCGGCCGGCATGATCCCGCTGGTATGGAACGGGATGATGAGCTTCGGCGGCGGCTGGTTTTTCCTCGCAGCCTCGGAGGCCATCTCGGTCAACAACCAGGCCTACGCCCTGCCCGGTGTCGGCGCGTACGTTGCCGCCGCGGTTGAACAGGGCCAGCTGGACCGGGTCTGGTGGGCCATCCTGGCCATGGCCGTGATGGTGCTGGGAACCAATTTCCTGTTCTGGCGCCCCCTGGTGGCGTGGTCGGAGAAGTTCCGGCAGGAAGAGACCTCCGCCGCTGAGAAACCGCGAAGCCTCGTCCTGGAGACCCTGCGCCGTTCCGTCCTCCCGCACGCCTTCGCCCGCGCTGCAGCCCCCGTAGGGCGGGCCTTGGACACCCTGACACGTCCGTTCGGGCTGGCCGAACACCCCCTGCACACCCCTGTGCTGGTCCGCCGCGGAACGGACGCGCTCTTCACCGCTGCCATTGGCGCGGTGGTGATCTTCGGCGCATGGCATGCCTTCGTGTTCATTCAGGACAGCGCCGGACTGGGCGCGTTCGGTGAAGCGTTCGCCCTTGGCGCCGTGACCTTCGCCCGGGTCGCCGTGATTCTGGTCGCGGCGACATTGATCTGGGTACCGGTCGGGGTCTGGATCGGGATGAACCCCCGCATCAGCCGCCTTGCACAGCCGCTCGTGCAGCTGCTGGCCAGTTTCCCGGCGAACTTCCTCTTCCCTTTCATCATCGCGTTCTTCGTCGCCAGCCATATCAGCCTCGATCTCGGCGGGATCGTACTGATGTCCCTGGGCGCCCAGTGGTACATCCTCTTCAACGTCATCGCAGGCGCCAGCGCGATCCCGACCGACCTGCGCCAGGCGATGGACAGCTTCGGAGTGCCCCGGCGGCAACGGTGGCGGCGGCTGATACTGCCTGCCATTTTCCCCTCCTACGTCACCGGCGGCATCACCGCCGCCGGCGGCGCCTGGAACGCCTCGATCGTGGCTGAAATCGTCACCTACAACCACCAGACCCTCACAGCGACAGGCCTCGGGTCCTACATCGCGGACGCCACCGGAACCGGAGACATGGCCAAGGTCCTGGTCGGGGTCATCGTCATGTCCGTCTACGTCGTGGGACTGAACCGCCTGTTCTGGCGCCGTCTCTACCGGCTGGCCGAAACCCGGTTCTCCCTCTAGCACCCGGCCCCGTTTCCAAACTCCACTTCCCGCAGCCCCAGGAGGCTTCGATGACCAACACACCCAAGACCAGTCCCGGCAGCGAGCTGGTGACCGTCGAGAACGTCGGAATGACCTTCGCAACAGACGGCGGATCCCTCACCGTTCTCGAGAACGTCAGCCTGACCCTGCACGAAGGGGAAATCGTGGCGCTCCTTGGCCGCAGCGGATCCGGCAAATCCACCCTGCTGCGCTGCATCGCCGGGCTCACCGCCCCCACCACCGGTGCAGTGAGATACAAGGGGACGGTCCTGAACGGTGCGAACCCCGGCGTGGCCATGGTCTTCCAGTCCTTCGCCTTACTGCCCTGGCTCACCGTGCAGGAAAACGTCGAACTCGGCCTCGAAGCCCGGGCCGTCCCGGCAGCCGAGCGCCGCGAACGTGCCCTGCGCGCGATCGACCTGATTGGCCTGGACGGCTTCGAATCCGCCTATCCCAAAGAACTCTCCGGCGGCATGCGCCAGCGCGTCGGCTTCGCCCGCGCCCTCGTGGTCGAACCCGATGCCCTGCTGATGGACGAACCATTCTCCGCCCTGGACGTCCTGACCAGCGAAAACCTCCGCGGAGAGCTGCTGCGCCTGTGGGCCGAAGGAGACATCCCGACCCGGACCGCCCTGATCGTCACCCACAACATCGAAGAAGCCATCCAACTCGCGGACCGCGTCATCGTCCTGGACTCCAACCCCGGACGGATCAAAGCCGAACTGCCCATCACCTTGCCGCAGCCCCGCGACAGGCGCAGCCCGGAATTCGAGGCCCTCGTCGACGAGGTCTACAGCATCCTCACCGGCCAGCCCAGCGCCGCCCGCCAGCCTGCCCCGCCTGCATCGTCAACGTCACCGTTCGGAGCTGAAGGCAGCGAATTCGACATCGCGCTGCCCCCGGCCAGCACCGGTGAACTCGGCGGCCTCCTCGAACTCCTCGCCGCACGCGGCGGCCAGGAAGGCCTGGCCGAAATCGCCGACGAACTCCGCTACGAACTCGATGACCTCCTGCCACTGGTCGACGCCGCCCACATGCTCAAACTCGCCTACGCCCGCAACGGCCGGTTGCACCTGAGTGAACAAGGACGCAGGTACGCCGCCGCTGACCTTCTGCGCGCCAAGGAACAATTCGCGACCCTCGCCGTCGAACAGGCACCCCTCGTGCGCAACATCGTCAGGATCCTGCGCCGAAGCGAGAACGGGGCCATCCGCTCCGAAACAATCCTCAATGATCTCCGCCGCCACTTCAGCGATGCTGACGCCCAAGCCCAACTGGACACCGCCATCGACTGGGGCCGGTACGGGGAACTCTACGAATACGACGCGGACTCGGACCGCATCCTTCTCCCTACCCACCCCGACGCGGCCATGGCAGGCCAAACCACAGGAGCCTCCGCATGAATCAGAACAACATCGACGCCCTCGCAAAAGCAACGGAACAGTTCGACAAGGCAGTCGAGATCCTCGCGACCGGCGTCGGCCACATCCAACAACGCCTCGCCGAGGCGGCCACCCGCAGCCGCCTGGACGAGAAAGCGAGCCTGAACCCCGCGCTCCCGCCGGATATATACGCCCTGCAGCAGGATCTTCTGGCCGCCATGAACACGGCACAGGACTCAGAACGGGGATCCGCCGCGGCCAGCGCGGGGGCACTCACCGACGATCAATGCATCATCCTCGGCCGCCGCATCCTCACAGCGTCCCGGACACTGTCCGAACTGGTCCGAAGCCAGTCGCCACGGACCGACGGAAGCGGAGGATAAATCCGGTGACTGGTTTTGCAGGATTTTCCGTAGTCAGGCAGTTACAGGGTTCCCCTAGAAAGCGTGGCCAAAGTGAGTCATAAGTTGCCGGAGCCGGGGTCCGGAAAGACCCCTTCTGTTCCGTACCCCGGTTATGGAACCCTGGTCGAGGGTAGCCGCGCTCTGGCGGTGCGGCGCCGACGTCCGTGGCTGAAGATTGCCGGCATCACCGCGGCCGTGCTTCTGGTGGGTGTGGTCGCGTTCGGCGGCTACTGGCTCTGGCGGCTCCAGTCCAACGTCAGCACCTCGGCGCTCGGCGCCGGCGGGGTCCGCACCGAGGGCCCGGTCAACGACAGCACGGACCGGTTGCAGATCCTGGTCCTCGGCAGCGACACCCGCAGCGGCAAGAACGGCCAATACGGGTCGACCGCGGACTCCTCCGGGTATGGCCAGTCGGATGTGATGATGATGCTGGACATCTCGGCGGACAACAACCACGTCAACGTCGTCAGTTTCCCGCGCGACCTGCTGGTGGACGTGCCCGCCTGCAAGGACAGCGCCACGAACGAACAGCATCCCGCCCGTTCGGGCGCCATGATCAATTCCGCGATGGCGGAGGCCGGCATCGGTTGCGCGGTGGATACCGTCAACAAGCTCACCGGCCTGGAAGTGGATCACTTCATGATGGCCGACTTCAACGCCGTGAAGGAACTCTCCAACACCGTCGGCGGCGTCGACGTCTGTGTCAATGCCGCGGTCTCGGACCCCGACTCCGGCCTGAATCTGCCCAAGGGCACCTCCCAGGTCCAGGGCGAACAGGCGCTGGCTTTCCTGCGGACCCGTCATGGTTTTGCTGACGGCGGGGATCTCGGCCGAATCAAGGCCCAGCAGTCCTTCCTGGCGTCCCTGACCCGGAAACTGAAGGACGACGGCACGCTCAGCGACCCGACAAAGGTGCTCAGCATCGCGGACACCATGACCAAGAACCTCACGGTCGACGACGGCCTCGCGTCGGTCCCGACCATGCTCACCCTCGCCAACCGGTTAAAGAACATCGACCCGGCCAAGGTCAACTTCATCACCGTTCCGACCGTCCCGGCCCCGTCGGATCCCAACCGCCTGGCCCTGGACGAGCCGGCGGCGGACAACTTTTTCGCCGCCCTCCGCCGCAGCCCGGACCTGTCCCAGCCCGCCCCGGCCTCCGCGGCGCCGGAGACCTCCAGCGCCCCGGCCGCCCCGGCCTATAACAAGGCACTGCAGCCGGTCACCGTGGCCAACGGCACCAACGTTGCCAGCCGCGGCAACGAGATCGGCACGATCCTCTCCGATGCCGGGTTCACGAAGCTCTCCCGCATCCCCGCCCAGGCGCGCCAGCAGACCATGGTCTACTACGGTGCCGGGTTCGAGGACGTGGCCGCCGACGTGGCAGCACTCTTCGGCCTGCCGGCCTCCAGCGTGCAGCAGGTCCCCGGGGTGCAGGGCGTTCAGCTCTACGCCGGCGAGGACTTCGCCACCGGTTCCAAGCCCGCGGCGCCGCCGTCCGAAGCCGGTGGTGTCGTTGCCCAAACGGCGAGCGATCAAACCTGCCAGGCCGCGAACTCCGGCGGCTAAGCCGCCTGTATTCTCACGATCGACAATCTTCGAGGTCCGGCGATGCCTTCCGTGCTACAGCAGCCTTGTCGCCCCCTAACTGGAATGAACCCGCCGCGGCTTGTCCTAGTTCCCGAAGACAGTCCGTGGAATTTGTACGTTCCTCCTGGCAACGGTCCCGACCCGGCGGCCGTCTACGGCGCCTCCGATTCGAAAGAATTCTTTAGGGGTTAGTTGCTTTGGTGCGTGAGGGTGGGCTGCGCTTCGAGGACTGGGAGATCGGGCCTGCGGGCCGCGTCGCTGATCCGCAGGAGCAGCGCGACGATGATCCAGTTGGCCAGCAGGGAGGACCCGCCCGCCGAGAGGAAGGGCGTGGTCAACCCGGTCAGGGGGATCAGCCGGGTCACGCCGCCCATGATGATGAAGCACTGGAGCGCCATCGCGAAGGAGAGCCCGGCGGCGAGGAGTTTCCCGAACGGGTCGCGGGTGCCGAGGGCGGCGCGGAAGCCTCGGGTGAACAGCGCGAGGTAGAGGGCCACGATGGCGAAGAGTCCAACCAGGCCCAGTTCCTCGCCCAGGGAAGCGATGATCATGTCGCTGTTGGCGAAGGGGACCAGGTCCGGGCGCCCAAGCCCCAGCCCCGTCCCGACCAGACCGCCGTCGGCCATTCCGAAGAGGCCTTGGACGATCTGGGAACTGCCGCCGGGAAAACGTCCGTAGACGTTCGGGTCAAAGGCGTTGGCCCACGCGTCGATCCGGAGCCGGACGTGGGGAAAGATGGTGGCCGTCGCGTAGCCGCCGACGCCCATGAGGACGAGCCCCAGGAGCAGCCAGGACGCCCTGCTGGTGGCGACGTAGATCATCACCATGAACAGGCCGAAGAACAGGATGGACATGCCCAGGTCGTGCTGGAAGACCAGGACGCCGACGGCGACGACCCACGCGGCGACCATGGGGCCCAGGTCCTTGAAGCGCGGGAACCGCAGGGGGCCGATCTTCCGTCCGGCCAGGAGGATCAGGTCGCGGTTCGTGGACAGGTAGCCGGCGAAGAAGATACCGAGGGTGATCTTGACGATCTCCCCGGGCTGGAACTGCAGCGGCCCCAGCCGGATCCAGACGTTGGCGCCGTTGATGTCGCCGGCGGAGACACCGGGGATCAGGGGCAGGACCAGCAGCACCGCGCTGACGGCCAAGGCAATATAGGTGTAGCGCCGCAGCAGCCGGTGATCCTTCAGGAACCACAGGACCGCGGCCGCGACAATGACCGAGACGACGGTCCACTTCAACTGGTTCCCGCCGGCATCCGCCCCCGTGGGCGTGTCCAGGCTCTGGATGACCGCAATGCCGATGCCGTTCAGCGCGACGACGGCGGGCAGGATCACCGGATCCGCGTAGCTTGCGCGGATCCTCAGGACCACGTGGAACACGACGGCGAGGGCGGTCAACGTCGCGGCCTGCAACCAGAAACCGGGCGGCAGCGCCTGGCCGCGGTCCAGGCTGACCAGCGCTCCGGCGCCCACGCCGATCGTCAGGGCGACGAGGAGCAGCAGGGCCTCGACGTTTCGGCGGGGCGTCGCAGCCAGGGTGGGTGTGCTCATTGCTCGTCTTCCTCGGGGGCGCGGTCCGTATCCTGCCGCGGCTGGGCACGGCGACCGTAGGAGCACAATATGATGATCCGCTGTTAAAAGCCCGGGAGTTTCCCGGTCCGCGGCGCGCTCGAGCTACCGTGCGGCCGCACTTGGATAGTGTCCGTGTTCGGCGCCGCGTCGGGTGAGACACGACGTCCCGATGGGCCGGCACGAACCAAGGAGAGCAGCGATGGGCACCCTGAGTAAGGTGAGGGACATCCTCATCAGGACACCGCATCCGCGACCTGTACGCACCGGGCAGGAGCCCGGCCGAATCCGCACCTGGATCGGGGAAGACTCCTCGGACCGGCAGCGTCCCATCATCCTGGCCGTGGTGCTGACGCTCGCCGCCATCGGGCTGGTGGAGGTGGCCTCCGCCTCCTCCGTGGAATCCGTTGCCGCCGGCGCGAACCCATACGACCTGCCGTTGAAACAGGGGATGTGGACCATCGCCGGGGTTGTCGTTATGCTCGCGCTGGCCCGGCTATCGGAGCGGCACATCCGGAAGCTTGCCTGGCCCATGCTCATCACCGCGGTGCTATCCCTCGTTCTGGTGTTCACGCCGCTGGGTATGACGGTCAACGGCAACCGCAACTGGCTTAGCGTGGGAGGTTTCACCGCTCAGCCGTCCGAGTTCGCCAAGCTCGCCCTCATCGTCTGGGCCGCCGACATCCTGACCCGCAAGCAGAAGCTCCTCGGCCAGTGGAAACACGCCGTCGTCCCCCTGCT
>NZ_JBFBKP010000109.1:0-10179 GCF_040702285.1 Arthrobacter sp. NPDC080086 | reverse complement strand
CCGCGAACGCCGCGGCCAGTTCCCCGTGAACGGCCGGGATCGGCTGGCCGGTCAGCCCAACCCGGGGCAGAAGTTCCCCGGCAAGGCAGAGGCGGCGGTGCGCCTCGGCGGCGCTGATCCGTAGGCGGTCCCGCAGGAAGTCCGTGGTCCGCCGATACCCGTCACCCACCGGCCCAGGCTTTGAGCGATCACAATCATCGGCCGCGGCGGCCTGGGTTCGCGTCCGGTCGACCGCGCCCGCCGCAACAACCTGCAAGAACTCCACCGCCCGGGCGAGTTCCTCCACGTCCCCGGCGAAAGCCGCCGCCTCAGTGAAACCCAGGACACCGGCGTCGTCGACCGCAGACGTGCAGGCCTCCCGCAGCGAGGCGGCGATATCCCCCAACGTAATACCGCCGCACCCGCCAGCGACCGGCCGGTAAGCCGGAAGAAGCGAAAGCGCCGAGGGAGTTCCCATGCACTAACAATGCCAAGGGGGTCTGACATTATGGGCCGCTGACCGCGAAAAAGGGCGGAACCGGCGGAACCGGCTAAATGAGCTAAGGGGCTCCCCTAGTCCTGGAGGAGCTCGAGGTCTTCCTCGTCGTCGACGGCCTCACGCTCGTCGTCGTCATCCTCGTCATCGTCCTCGTCGAGGACCTCCAACGGTGTGACTTCGCCGTACGCTTCGTAGAGGGAGTCGTCGTAGACTTCAAAAGCATCGGCAACGGCAAAAAACGCTGCCTCCACCGCCGGATCACCGTCGCTGCGCTTCGACGCTGCGGCGGCCAGATGCTCCTCCAAAGCGGAAGTGAGTGACTGAAGCGCGACACGCGGATCGATGCTCATGACTTCACGTTAGCCCGAAAAAGACGAAAATGGAGAGCGATGAGGGAACATTTTCTGAACAGCTCGGTCCGTCGGGAACGGGACTACGCACGGCAGTACGAATACCTCGTACTGACGGTCAGCCCTGAGGATTCCCTGCCCGAGGCGCGCCGCCTGCTGGCCGCCCACTCCGAATACGGCAAGTGGGAATTGGAGCGCAGCGTCCTCTACGTCGGCGGGAGCCGGCGCTTCTGGCTCCGCCGCAAGGTCATCCAGGTCCAGCGGACCGTCTAGACCCCAAAAACCCCTAAGCGGCCCCCAAGGAACCTGCTATTCCTCCACCGGTCCCAGCCACGAGTTCGCCACCGTGTTGTGCGCCGACTCGTCGTCGGACGGGTGGAACATCCCGGCCAGCACGTCCCGGTAGAGCCGCTCCAGCTCCGAGCCGCGGAAGTAGCTGGACCCGCCCGAAACGCGGATCGCCAGGTCCACCACCGTGCGGGCGGTCTCCGTGGCACGCACCTTGACTCCCACCAGCTTGGGGAACCACTGGCCGCCGTGGTCCGCGAGGGCGTCGACGTCGGCCGCCACCGTGGCGAGGTAGGGGTAGAGGGCATCCATGGCCATCGCCGCCTCCGCGACCTTCCAACGGATGTCCGGGTCCTGGGCGTAGCTGCGGCCGCCGTTCTTGTACGAGGTGCGCCGCTTGACCGCCTCCACGCCCAACTGCAGCGCGCGCTCCCCCAGGCCGGTGTACACGGCCGCGAGGAGCGTTTCGAAACAGGCGAAAATGGCGAAAATCAGCGGGTCCGCGTTGGGTCCCACCGGCAGCTTCCGGAAAATCCGCTCCGGCGGCACCACGGCGCCCTCGAGCAGCGTGGTGTTGGACTGGCTGGCGCGCATTCCCAGCGTGTCCCAGTCGGAAAGGATCCGGTAGCCGGGCGTATCCCGGTGGATGAAACCATGCACCAGTTCGCCCTCGCCGTCCCGGGCCGAGGCGTCCTTGCCGAAGATCCCCAGCCGGGTCCAGGCCGGCGAGAGGCTGGTGAAGATCTTCCGCCCGGTGAAGGCGTAGCCGCCATCGGGCTGAGGGGCGGCCTCGGTGCGGGAGTCGAAGAGCACGGAGTCGTTGCCGGCCTCCGAGTTCCCGAACGCGAAGATCTCCCCCTGCGCCGCCTCCTTCAGGATGAAGTCCAGGGAGGAATCCCCGCGGGCGGCCAGGACGTGGGCGACGCCGGTCCACACCAGGTGCATGTTGATCGCCAGTGCGGTCGCCGGTGCCGCCGTCGCGAGCCGCCGCTGCAGTTGCGCCGCCCCCGACAACCCGAGTCCCAGCCCGCCGTCGGACGCCGGCACGAAGATCTTCAAGTACCCGGCGTCGGCCAGGTCCTGCAGGTCTTCGGTGAAGAAGGCGTTGTCGCGGTCGTAGCCGGCCGCCCGGGCGCGGATCCTTTCCAGCAGCGCGTCGGGGAGGATGTCTTCGGGTGTCATGGCGTGCAGTGGCCTTCTGTCGGGGGCGGCGGTGGCGTTTAGTAGTTGGTCAGCAGGGTGTTCAGCACTCGCGCGCCGAATTTCAGCGAATCAGCCGGCACGCGCTCGTCGACGCCGTGGAACATGCCGGTGAAGTCCAGCTCGTCCGGCAGCATCAGCGGCGCGAAGCCGTAGCCGGTGATCCCCAGCCGGCTCAGCGACTTGTTGTCCGTGCCGCCGGAGAGCGTGTACGGCAGCACCTTCGCGCCCGGGTCCTCGGAGTGCAGCGCATCGATCATGGAATCCACCAGGTTCCCGGCGAACGGGACCTCCAGGGAGACGTCGTTGTGGACGTAGCTGACGTCAACGCCGGTGCCGGCGAGTTCGCGGACGATCTCGAGGACCTGGTCCTGCTGGCCGGGCAGCGTGCGGCAGTCCACCAGGGCCTCGGCCGACTCGGGGATGACATTGTGCTTGTAGCCGCCCTTGAGCAGGGTGGGGTTGGTGGTGTTCTGCAGCGTCGCGCCGACGAAGCGGGCCACGGTGCCGAGTTCCTTGAGGATCTTGTCCGGATCGTCGGGATCGAATTCGACGCCGGTGAGCTCGGTGACGCCATCGAGGAACTGGCGGGTGGTGGGCGTCAGCTCAATCGGCCAGCGGTATTCGCCGATCCGGGTGACGGCGGCGGCCAGCCGGGTCACGGCGTTGTCCGTGTTGATCTGCGAGCCGTGGCCCGCGCGTCCGTGGGCCACGAGGCGCAGCCAGGAGATGCCCTTCTCGGCGGTCTGCAGCAGGTAGGTGCGCTGGCCGCCGATGGTGGCAGAGAAACCGCCCACCTCGGAGATCGCCTCGGTGGCGCCCTCGAAGAGTTCGGGGCGGTTGTCGACGGCGTAGCGGGCGCCGTACGCGCCGCCGGCCTCCTCGTCGGCGAAGAACGCGAAGATGATGTCGCGCTTGGGTTTGCGGCCGGTGCGGGCAAAGTCTCGAAGGACCGAGAGGATCATGGCGTCCATGTCCTTCATGTCCACGGCGCCGCGGCCCCAGATCAGGCCATCCTTGAGCTCGGCACCGAACGGGTCCACGGACCACTGCTCGCGCAGGGCAGGCACGACGTCGAGGTGGCCGTGCACCACCAGGGCGGACGCGGAGGGATCCTCGCCGGCCATGCGGGTGACGACATTGGCGCGGCCCGGGGCGGACTCGAAGATCTCGGCTTCCAGCCCTACCTCGGAGATGAGGCCGGCGGTGTATTCGGCCGCGGCCCGCTCGCCCGGACCGGATCCGTCACCGTAGTTCGAGGTGTCGATCCGGATCAGCTCCTGGCAGATCCGGACGACTTCATCTTCGGGCCGAATGTTCGTCATCTCGCTCCTCGTGGCAGTGGCTCAGTGCTCCGTTCAGCCTACCCACAAGCCCCGATTATTTGTTTTCCGAATCCCCGTGCTAGAGTCTTTCTCGCTGCTTCCGAGAAAAGCAAAACGCTGAGAGGCGGAAATCTTCCCGGAAATACCACCTGCGCGGGTGGCGGAATGGCAGACGCGCTAGCTTGAGGTGCTAGTCCTCGAAAGGGGGTGGGGGTTCAAGTCCCCCTCCGCGCACAAAGGGAAATGTCCCGGAATTCACTGCGAATTCCGGGGCATTTCTTTGTTTAACACGGCGGCAAACATGAGAGCCCGGTGCAACGACAGTGTCAGGGCATGGAAAAGGCCGCGCACCCTCGCGTGCGCGGCCTTCGGGCCGACGGGCCACGGCCCACAGGCGCCCAGAACCCCTAGACCCCCAGCAACCCCGCCGCGTCCTGACCGGACAGCGCGGCCAGCACGCGGGGCCGCAGGCCGGGCCACTCCTCGGTCAGCAGCGACAGGATGACGAAGTCGCGCCACAGCCCGTCAAGGTTGCGGGAGGACCGGCGCCGGGTGCCCTCGGCCGTGAAGCCAAAGCGCACCAGGGAGGAGAGGGAACGCTGGTTGCGTGCATCGACGTCGCACTCGATCCGCCCCGCACCGCAGGAGAACAGCCAGTCCAGCAACGTGATCTTGACCTCGTGGTTGACCTTGGCACCCCACAGCTGCGGATCCAGCACAGTGCGGCCGATCTTCACGCACTCGGTGCCGCCGTCGTATGAAGTGATGCCCGTGGTGCCGACGAACCGCGACTGGCCCTCGGGCAGCTTCTGGTACACCGAGAAGATCTGCAGTCCGGAGAACCGGCGTTCCACGAAGGCGGTCAGTTCCGCATCCCCCACGGGCCGGGCCTCGCTGTCGCTGAAGCCCTGTGACCAGATCACCTCCTGGCCGAGGAGCCGGGCCAGGGGCTCGATGTCCAGTGCGGTAAACGGTGCAAGGACGAACCTGCCGGAGACTGTTTCCAGGCTCGGCAGAGTGTCGGGGATGAGCAGCGCCATTGCGGCCTTTCTCGTGCGCGGTGAAGCGACGGGGAGGATGGTGTCGAAGGCCGTTTTTTATGTGCAGAATTGCGGCGGCAAGAGAAATTATCACCCCGGTGGCACCGTGCGCAACGACACGCTGGCGGACCCTCCGGTGAGGGTTTCAGGTGGCCCCGTGAGCCTCGCCGAGCAGCTCGTGCAGGCCCGCGGCGCTGCGGGCCAGGCTGAGGCCCGGAGTGGCGGCGATCAACGGCAGCAGGAGCCGGTTTTCCTTGTCCAGGTGCAACGAGAAGACGCGCTGCAGGGCACCGGCGACGACGGCGGCCGCCACGCCGTGGGCGGCCCTCAGCTCCTCCAGCAGGCCGACGATCACCCGATGCTCCGCGAGCATCCCGTCGACCAGCAGCGTCCCCTCCGGCAGCGCAGCCGCCCCCGCGTACAGTGCGTCCTCCTCTGCGAGCGCGTGCGGGAGGAGCTCGTCCTCACACCATTCGACCAGGACGGCATGTGCCTCGTGCTCCCCTACCGTGTCCCCGGAAGCCACCGCATGGATGAGAGCCTCCGTGAGCTTCTCCAGGCGCCGGTGCATCCCGGCGTGGTGGGCGGTGACGGCAGCGAGGGCCGCGTCGTCGTCGGTGGTCATGGCATCTCCCTCTCCGGTAGGACGATCCGGGACGGTGCGCCCACTGTAGGTCCGGCGCCCGCGCGGAGGACAGGACCGTTGGGCCCGTGTTTGGGTTGTTCCCGGCCGGCCGCGCTAGCGTTACTGCCTATGGTTGACCTCGAACACTTCCGGCGCCTCCTGACCGAGGAGCGGGACCGCAAACTGGCTTTACTCCCGGCACTGCGCCGGGACATCAGCTCCGTCAACGCGGCCCGGCAGGATGCGAACGTCGACGACGAGCACGACCCCGAGGGTTCGACCATCGCCTTCGAGCTCTCCCAGGCCTCGGCCCTCATGGCGCAGAGCCGCGAAAGCCTCGCCCAGATCGAGGCCGCGCTGCTGCGGATGGACGAGGGCCGCTACGGAATCTGCGAAGTCTGCGGCGGCCCCATCGCCGAGGGCCGGCTCGAGGCCCGGCCGTGGACTCCGTACTGCATCAACCATTCCTCCGGAAAGGCCTAGCCCCTTTATGCACCCGACAGCCGCCGCTGCCGCCCCCTTACTGAACCCCCAGTTGAACCTGACGGCAGCCGACGCCGCCGGGACCTGGTGGGACCGCATCATCGCCGGGTTCGGCCACGCCCCCTCCCCCGTCGTGACCGCCACCGAACTGTGGCTGGTGATCGGCGTCGCCGTCGCCGTCTCCATCCCCCGGGCCAGCTGGCGTTACTTCGGCCTGCTGGCGACCGTCACCCACGAACTCGGCCACGCGTTCGCCGCGCTGATGACCGGGCAGCGGCTCGGCGGCATCCGGTTGAGCCTGGATCACTCCGGCACCACCACCAGCTACAGCCGCCGGCCGCTCGCCGCCGTGTGGTCCACGTTCTGGGGCTACCCGGTCCCCGCTGTGGTGGGCGCCGCCATGGTGTGCTGCGGGTTCACCGGCTGGGGTCCGGCCGCGATGTCGGTGGGGACCCTGATCCTGATTGCTTCCTTCCTCTTCCTCCGCAACGGGATCGGCATCCTGATCACCGCGGTGGCCGTCCTGGCCGCGGTGTTGCTGGTGCTCTTCGTTCCCCCGTCCCTCATTGGCCACGTGATGATCGGGCTGGGGCTGGCCCTGCTGGTCGCCTCAGTCCGGGACCTCGGCAAGCTTGCCGCTGTCCACACCCGGCACCGCAGCCGGCTGTCGACGTCGGACGCGTACCTGCTGGCGCGCGCCACCCGCATCCCGGCGCCCGTGTGGCTGGTGCTTTTCGCGGTGGTCGTCGCGGCGGCGTGGTGGGCCGCCTGGCAGCCCATGGGTCCGGTGCTGGCGGCGCTGCCCGGCTAGGCTGCCGGAACGCGGTGCTCCCGGGCTTAGGCTGGGGGCATGAGCGAAGACACGACGACGAACCAGGCCTTCAGCACGAAGGGCGCCTATGTCACCGGAGGGGCAGAGTTCACCCGGGACACCAACTACATCGAGGACCGGATTACCCGTGACGGTGCCCCCGGCGCCAACGGCGAACCGGGCTGGCCGGTGGAGGCGGGCCGCTACCGGCTGATCGCCGCCCGGGCGTGCCCCTGGGCGAACCGCACGGTCATCGTCCGCCGCCTCCTGGGGCTCGAGGACGTCATCTCCCTGGGCCAGCCCGGACCCACCCACGACTCCCGCTCCTGGACCTTCGACCTGGACCCGGACGGCAAGGACCCGGTGCTCGGCATCGAACGGATCCAGGACGCCTACTTCCGCCGCTTCCCGGACTACCCGCGCGGCATCACCGTCCCCGCGATCGTGGACATTCCGAGCGGCGGGGTGGTCACGAACAACTTCCCGCAGATCACCCTGGACTTCTCCACCGAGTGGACCGAGTTCCACCGCGACGGCGCTCCGGACCTCTACCCGGAAGCCCTCCGGGAGGAGATCGACGCAGTCAACAAGCGCGTCTTCACCGAGGTCAACAACGGCGTCTACCGCTGCGGGTTCGCCGGCTCCCAGGAGGCCTACGACGCCGCCTACGACCGGCTCTGGACCGCCCTGGACTGGCTCGAGGAGCGCCTTACGGGCCAGCGCTACCTGGTGGGAGACACCATCACCGAGGCGGATGTCCGGCTCTTCACCACGCTGGCCCGCTTCGACGCCGTCTACCACGGCCACTTCAAGTGCAACCGGCAGAAGCTGAGCGAGATGCCGGCCCTGTGGGGCTACGCCCGCGACCTTTTCCAGACCCCCGGGTTCGGCGACACCACGGACTTCGTCCAGATCAAGCAGCACTACTACATCGTTCACGAGGACATCAACCCCACCGGAATCGTGCCGAAGGGACCGGACACCTCCGTCTGGCTGACCCCGCACGGCCGGGAGGCCCTGGGCGGCCGCCCGTTCGGCAACGGCACGCCACCGGGACCCGTCAAGGCCGGCGAAGAGGTCGCCCCGGGCCACGGCGCGGCCTGACCGTGGCGGAACAACGCCCCAGTTTCCCTTCACCCACCGCGCCCCCATCCGGTAACCCGTCAGCTAACGCCTCGACATCCGGCTCTTCCGCTTCAACTGGCCACGCCGCGCCGGAGTTCGCGGCCGTCCGGGAGCTCTTCGACACGTTCCTGGCCGCAGACCCCGCCTACAGCGCCCAGCTGGCCGTCTACCGGCACGGCACCAGGGTCCTCGGGCTAAGCGGCGGGCCGGGACTGGCCGCCGACAGCATCACCGGCACCTACTCGTGCTCCAAGGGCGCGGGCGCACTGGTCATCGCCCTGCTGGTCCAGGACGGTGTCCTGGACCTGGACGCACCGATGGTCAGCTACTGGCCGGACTTCGGGGCGCACGGCAAAGACACGCTCACCGTCCGCCAGGCCCTCTCGCACCAGGCCGGGGTCCCGGGAATCCGCGGCGGCTTGACGCTGGCCGATTTCCCGACGGCGGAGGGCGGGCGGCGCCTCGCCGCCGAGGCGCCGCTCTGGCGGCCCGGGACGGCCTTCGGCTACCACGCCCTCACCATCGGGATCCTGATGGAGGAACTCTGCCGCCGCGTGACGGGGACCAGCCTGCAGGAACTCTTCGACGAACGGATCCGGCGGCCCCACGGCGTGGACTTCTTCCTGGGCCTTCCCGAGGACCAGGAACCCCGCTACGTGGACGTCCCCTATGACGAAGAGCCGCCGGCGGACCCGTTCAGCCTGGAGGGGATCACCAGCAACGCGCCGGTGAGCACCATCATGGAGCTTCCCAACCACCGCACCATCCGCGCCGGCGGCATGAGCAGCGCCGGTGGCGTGGGCTCCGCGGACGGGCTGGCCCGCCTCTACGCCGCGGCGCTCACCGGCGTCGAAGGCGGCCCGGCCTTCCTCACCCCCGCCACGGTCGGCATCATGGCAGAGGAACAGGTGTGGGGACTGGACCGCTGCTCGGCGCAAAGCAACGCGTTCGCCGTCGTCTTCATGAAACCGCAGCCGGAGCGCGACTTCGGCAGCGCCCTCGCGTTCGGGCACGAGGGCGCCAACGCAGCCCTCGGCTACGCGGACCCGGCTTACGGGATCGGCTTCGGCTATGTCCCGCACCGCGCCGAGGAGGGCCGCACCAACGGCAGGGCACAGCGGTTGTCCGCGGCGATCCGGAAGGCCTGCGCCTCCGCCGACGTGTAAGGCCGCCGACCTGGAATCCCAGGGTGGAGCCCGCCCCGGCGCCGGCGGTTCCGGCCGCGACGACGATTAGTCCAGTTGTCGCAGGCCGCCCCGGACCCTAGGGTGGGCCGGATGGCTAGTGACGAGAATACCGACGGCGCGAGCCACCCCTCCCGGTTCGACAAGGCGCTTCGCGCGGTGCGGGCCAGCGTGTCCGCGGCCCTGCTGTGGCCGCGGCTGCAGCTGGCCATCAAGGCGGCGTTGGCCGCGGGTATCGCCTTCGCCATCGCACCGTTCATGCCCGGCTCCGCCGCGGACTACCCGTACTACGCTCCGCTGGGCGCCCTCGTGGCCATGTATGAGAACGTGTCGGGTTCGATGCGCCAGGGGGTGCAGACCCTCGTGGGCCTGGCGATCGGCATTGGCCTGGCCTTCATGCTTTTCAGCCTCGGCCAGCCGTCCCCGTTCACCGTTGCCCTGGTGATGGGCCTTGGCGTGGTCCTGGCCGGCCTGCCGAAGATCGGTTCGGGCAGCGACTGGATTCCGACGGCGGCGCTGCTCGTGCTGCTGGTGGGCGGCCACAACCCGGACAGCTTCTCCTTCGGCTACCTGGTCCAAATGGGCGTCGGCGTGACCGTGGGGATCGTGGTGAACCTGCTGGTCTTCCCGCCCCTGCACTTCAAGGCCGCCGCCCTGAGCCTCGCCGAACTGCGGCTGGCCCTGGCCCGGCAGCTGTGGGACATGGCGACGGCGCTGGAGGAGAACTGGCCGCCCGAACACGAGGACTGGGCCCGCCGCTCCGATGCGCTCGCCGCCCACACCCGCTCCGTCCGCGCCGCGGTGCAGAAGGCGGACGCGAGCCGGCGCGCCAATCCGCGGCGCCGGCTGCACCCCCGCGACGTGGACGCGGACTACCGCGACCTGCGGGACCTCGAACGGCTGACCTTCCACATCCAGGACGTCACCCAGGTCCTCTCCGACGTCATCTGGGCCAGCGATCACCCGTTCGTGATCCCGTCCGGCCAGGAAGCACCGCTCGCCGCCGCCATGGCCCGCGTGGGCGACGTCCTCCGGTCCACGGAAGAGGAGGACTGCGAACGGCAGGCCGAGCGCATCGCCGAGGCCAACGCCGCCGTAGACACGCTGACGCAACAGGTCTCCGACGGCGACCACACCCCCGGGGCCCCGAACGCCGTCGAGTCCGTTCTGCTCAGCCTGCACCGCATGCTGCGGGTAGTTAAGTCCTCCGCCCGGGACTAAGTGCCCGGGAGCCCTTAACGAACGACGGCGGCCGTCCCCGAGGTGGGGG
>NZ_JBFBKP010000108.1:0-10440 GCF_040702285.1 Arthrobacter sp. NPDC080086 | reverse complement strand
CACCGCTGACGTGGACGGCACTTCCAGCCGGTCGTCGCCCAAGGCGCCGGCCTCGTCGTCGTCGGCAAGCTCCCCGGCGGCCGGCCCCACGTGGGCCAGGCAGACCGGCAGGTCCGCCGGCTCCAGCAGTTCCAGCGCAAAACCCTCAGCCCGGGAGGACGAGGATTCCCTCAGGGACAGCAGGATCTCGGGATCGAGGTGGGAGGCGCCGTACAGGTCCAGGGTCACGTCCGCACCGGCGGCAAGGCGGCTGGAACGCCGCATGATGTGCAGCAGGGCGGGGTAGCTGTCCTGGGTGAGGCACCCTGAGGCTTCCAGGGTCACGTGGCCGGTATCGGCATCAACACGGACAAGCACACGCAGTTTGTGGTTCACGGGATACTCCAAAAGACACGTCCGTGAGCCAACTGCATAACTCAGAGCTAACCATACGAGCTTGTTGCCGGGCTCACAAGCTGTCAGGCACCGGCGGGCGGCTGCTCCGGCCAGTCGACGCACTGGTTGTAGGACTCGTGCTTGCGCAGGTAGCGGTAGATGAACGGGCAATGCGGGATGATCCGTTTGCCGGAAGCGACGACGTCGTCCAGGGCGAAGTGCGCCAGCACCTTGGCCAGTCCCCGGCCGGCGAACCGTTCCTCGGTTTCGGTGTGGGTGAAGTCCACGTGGCCCGGGCGGTCGATGTACCGGGCCTGCACGGCTAGCTCGCCGCCGACGTGCAGCTCGTACCGGTGCAGCGCGTCGTTGCGGGTGGTGGTGACGTCCGGGCCAAAGGTGTCTTCGGTTCTTGCCGCGCTCTCGGTCATGGTTCGACCTTGGCATGTATCTCCGGGGGTGGCAATGGGTCCCCCGCACCGTGCCGACCGGGCGCCGGGGCGCGCACCGGTATGCGGCCCAGCAGCAGGGCGGCGAGCGCGAAGCAGGCGGCACCGCCGCCCAGCAGCCCCACGGTCAGTCCGTTGACGGCGGCCTGGACCACCGGCAGGAAGACCACGACGGCGGCGGTGGCCACGGCGGTGGCCGGCCGGGACCGGGGCGGCCCGGGCGCCGTCGGCCGCTCCTCCAGCCTTCCGAAGAGGGCCAGGACGGGCAGCAGCAGGAGGGCGACGGCGAGCAGCAGCAGCGGACGGGTCCACCACCAGGCGGCGCTGCCGCCGGCGGGCAGGGCCAGGCGGGTCAGCAGGAGCAGCCCGGAGAGGGCAGCGATCAGCGGCAAGTGCCAGAGGTAGATGGTCATGGACCGGCGGCCGACGGCGGCGAGGACGGCCCCGACCGGCCGGAGGGCCGCCAGCCGGACCAGCCAGGGCCGCAGCAGCTGCAGGGCCGCGGCCTGTGAGACGGCCAGCAGGAAGAGGGTGAGGTTGGGCGGGTTGAGGTTCACCAGCATGTTCCCCGAGTAGAGGCGCAGCACCACCGCGGCGCCCAGGACGGCGTTGCTGCCGGCCACCAGGCCCAGCAGGGCCGCCGGGCCCAGCCGCAGCGTCCCGTCGGCCAGCAGGAACCCGAGCTGCTGCACGGCACACCAGAGGAACACCATGTTGGCGTACGCCAGGCCGGGCACCGCGCCGCGGAGGCAGTCGACAGCCACCACCAGCGCCACCAGCGCGGCCAGCGTCAGCCACGGGGCCCTCGCATGCAGGGCGGCCAGCCACGGAAGGTTCAACTGCGCGGCCAGGTACGCCGCCAGGAACCACAGCGGCATGCCCGCGCCGCTGGCCAGCAGCTGGACCACCTGCGAGTCCACCCCCGCCAGCCGGGCCGCCCACAGGCCGGTGAACATCATCGCCAGGAGCACCGCGGCCGGGCGGATCAGCCGCAGCAGCCGGGCCTGGACGAATTCGGAGGCCGTTCCGCCGATGGAGCGCAGCCGCCGCCACGAGTAGAGCCCGGTCACGCCCCCGGCCACGAAGAACAGCGGCATCACCTGCAGCACCCACACCACGGGCTCAAACCAGCGTTGGTTGCCGAGGGTGTTCTCCGAGGTGACCGTGCCGTCCGGGTGCAGCACCGGGCTGACCATCAGCGTGTGGCCAACCACCACCAGGGCCAGGCAGAACAGCCGGGCGAGGTCGATCGCCGGATCACGGCCGTCCGTGCTCCGGGTTCCGGTCCCCCGCTGCCCCGAGCCCCCGGTCATGGCGGGGCTACACCGCCCTCACGCTGTCCACAGCACCATTGTGGCCCAGCGCCGCGGGCCGGGGTAAGGGCAGGAAGGGCCGGCGAGCGCGGCCAGGGTGGGCTAGGTGAGGATGGCGGCGAGGCCCAGCACGACGGCGAGCAGCGGCAGGGTGCCCTGGGTGGCGGCGGGGCGGAGGTACTTCCTGCCGCTGAGGGCCAGCACCAGGGCCGCCAGCAGCATCGAGCCGCAGCAGCTGAGGATCAGGGTCCAGCCGACCACGGCGGCGGACGTTCCGGGCCCGCCGAAGGCCACGCAGCCCGCGCCTACGAACGCGCCGATGGCCAGGAACAGGTTGTAGAAGCCCTGGTTGTACGCCATGGGGCGGGTGGTTTCCGCGTCCGCCTGCGAGGCCAGGCCGAACCGCTTCCAGGTCGCGGGCCGGGTCCACTGGAAGGACTCCAGGATGAAGATGTAGACGTGGAGCAGGGCTGCCAGCAGGGCAAAGACGAGGGAGGCCAGGATCATGGGTTGATCCTAGCCTCCCGCCGCTTTGCAGACTTCCTGCGTGGCCGGGTACCCGTGCTACCGGGCCAGGGCGGCCAGGGACGCGGCCGCGAAGCTCCGGGCGGAGCCGGTCCAGTGGCCCAGCAGGCCCTGCAGGTTCTCGCCGTCGGCCCGGTGCGCGGGCAGCTGCTCGGTGAGGGCCTGCAGCACGCCGGTGCGCAGCTCGGTGTTGAAGTTGACCTTGCCCACGTTCATCGCAGCGGCCTTGGCCAGCTCGGAGGCCGGAATCCCGGAGGCGCCGTGAAGCACCAGCGGCACCCGGACCCGCACGGCCACCTCCTGCAGGACGTCCCAGCGCAGCCGGGGCTCGCCGCGGTACTTGCCGTGGACGTTGCCCACGGCCACGGCCAGCAGCCGGGCGCCGGTTCGGGCAACGAAGTCCTCCACCTGGCCGGGATCGGTCAGGCCCGCCTCGCCACCGGCGGCGTTCCCGCCGGCGTCGGGGCCGAAGGCGCGGTCCTCGTCGCCGGCGAGGCCGCCGAGCTCGGCCTCGATCACGACGTCGTCCCTGCCCTGCGCTTCGAGCCGGGCCCGGACGTCCCGGACCAGGGCGATGTTCTCCTCGTAGGGCAGCGCGGAGCCGTCCACCAGCACCGAATCGGCCCCGGCGTCGACGGAATCCAGGATCAGCTGCGGGTCCGCGGCGTGGTCCAGCTGGACCGCGACGGGGACGCCGGCGTCGTCGGCCAGGCCGCGGAGCGCCGTGATCAGCCGCAACCCCTCGGGGGTCCCCGCGGTCTTCGGCGCGACCAGCAGGATGATGCCCCGCCCGGCCTCCTCCGCCGCGCCCACCACGGCCAGCGCCGTCGTGAAGTCATAGCAGGTGAAGGCCGGGACGGCCGAGCCCTGCTGCAGGGCGCCGGCGACCAGGGTGTCCAGACGGGTACGCATCAGGCGCTGAGGCCCGAGACCAGGAGCCAGGCCACGAAGGTCAGCGCGAAGCCGGCCACGCCCAGCACGGTGGTCAGCACGGTCCAGGTGCGCAGGCCGTCGGCGACGGTGAGGCCGTAGTAGCGGACCACCACCCAGAAGCCGGCGTCGGTGACGTGGGACAGTCCGAGCGAACCGAAGCCGATCGCGATGACCAGCACCGCGATCTGTGCCGGGGTGTAGCCGCCGGAGGCGACAGCGGAGGACAGCAGGCCGGAGGTGGTCACGATCGCCACGGTGGCCGAGCCCTGCGCGGCGCGGAGTGCCAGGGAGATGATGAAGCCCAGCAGCAGCAGCGGCACGCCGAGCGTGTCGAGGGTCTGGGAGAGGGCCTGGCCGATGCCGGAGACCTGCAGGACGCTGCCGAACACGCCGCCGGCGGCCACCACCATGAGGATCGAGGCGATAGGGGGCAGCGCGTCCTCGAAGATTTCACCGGTCTCGGTCAGCGACCAGCGGCGGCGGACGGCGAGCAGGAAGAAGCAGAGCGCCACGGCCACCAACAGGGCGAAGAACGGGTTGCCGACGAAGGATGCGACGCCGTACCAGGCGCTGCTCTTGGCGATGGTGAGGGTGCCGACCGTGCCGAGCAGGATCAGGACGATAGGGGTGGCGATCAGGAAGATGATCAGGCCCGGCCGCGGCGGGGCGACGGCGGCGGCGCCGGGACCGTCGTGGCCCACCTTCACCAGGGACTTGGTGCCGAACTCATCCACCTGGGTCTTGACCGCGGGCAGCAGTTCGTAGTCCTTGCGGTTCATGATCGAGGCCACCCAGTAGGACAGGAAGCCCAGCGGGACGCAGATGACCAGGGAGATCAGGGCGATCAGGCCGATGTCGGCGCCGAAGACGCCCGCGCCGGCCACGATGCCCGGGTGCGGCGGGACGGCGACGTGGATGGCCAGCATGATGCCGGCCATCGGCAGCCCGAACTTCACCGGGTGGACCTTGGCGATCTTGGCGAAGGCGTAGACGATCGGCACGAGGACGATGATGCCGACCTCGAAGAACACGGGGATGGCGACGAGGAAGCCGACGGCGGTGAGGGCCACGGCCACGCGCTTGGCACCGAGTTTCGCGGTGAAGTGGTCCGCGAGGGACTGCACGCCGCCGGAGACCTCGATCATGCGGCCGAGGATGGCGCCGAGGGCGATCAGCAGCGCGACCTTGCCCATGGTGCTGCCGACACCGTTGGAGACGACCGTGAAGACGTCCTTGAGCGGGATCTGGGCGGCGACGGCCACCAGGATGCTGACCGTCAGGAGTGCCACGAAGGCCTGGATCTTGAAGCGGATAATCAGCACCAGCAGGAGGGCGACGCCGGCGGCGGCGATGGTCAGCAGCAGCGGAGTGCCCAGCTCCACGGCCGGTTTGATGACGGGCGCGTCAGCCGCGCCCACCATCAGGGAATTGAGCAGGGGGTTCATCGGGGGTGTCTCCTTTGACAGGCGGGAGGGAGGGTCCGGCCGCGGCGGTGGGGGCCGCCCCGGCCGGGGTCGGGGGGTCGGAAGGCTTAGGCGGTGCGCTTTGCGGGGGCGACGACCTTGATGACGGCCGAGTCGTCCTCGGCGGCGAGGCCCTGGGCCTGACCGAGGAGGTAGAGCTGTTCGGCGGCGGCGGCGACCGGCGCGGCGAGCCCGGCGGCGCGGGTGGCCTTGCCGACGATGCCCATGTCCTTGACGAAGATGTCCAGGCGGCTGAGCACCTCCGCGCCGTCCTCGGTATAGGCCTCGAGGATGCGGGGGCCGCGGTTGGAGAGCATGAAGGACCCGGCGGCGCCGGCCTCGAGGGCGGCGAGGGTCTTCGCCTGGTCCAGGCCCAGGGCGTCGGCCAGGGCCATCGCCTCGGCCGCGGCGGCGATGTGAACGCCACACAGCAGCTGGTTCACGGTCTTGAGCGCCTGACCGTCGCCGGGCTTGTCGCCCACCACAGTCAGGGTGGAGGCGAGCAGTTCCAACACCGGGCGGGCGGCTTCCAGTGCGGCGGGTTCGGCGCCGACGACGATCAGCAGGTCGCCCTCGCCGGCGCGCTTCGGGCCGCCGGAGAGCGGGGCGTCCACCAGGCTGACGCCGTACTCGGCCAGCCGGGCCACGGTGGCGGGAACGGCGTCGGTGCCCACGGTGCTGCCGAGGATGACGACGGAGCCGGGCTTGAGGACCCCGGCGACGCCGGTGGCGCCGAAGAGGACCTCGTCCAGCTGTTCGCCGTTGCGCACGGCCAGCAGCAGCGCGTCGGCGCCCTCGGCGGCCTCACGGGCGGAGCCGAAGGTGCGGACGCCGGCCTCTTCGGCGAGCCGCAGGCGGGGCTCGGCGATGTCGAAGCCGTGGACGGTCAGTTCCGTGGCCAGCCGGGCTGCCATCGGCAGGCCCATGGCGCCGAGGCCGAGGACGGTGACTTGGTAGTTCATGGTTTTCTCCGTTGAAAGGGTGCGGCTGGTTAGAAGGTGGCGCTGAGTTTGCGCGTGACCTGGGCGAGGGATTCGTCGTCGCCGACATTTCCGGCGAAGACGACGTACGGGATCCCCTTGGCGGGTCCGTCGACCGGCTCCCAGAGGGAGACGATGCCCGGGAGCATGGGGCCGCGGACGATCGCGCGGCGGATTTCGAGGCCGTGGGCGGCCACGTCCGAGGAGGTGATCCCGCCCTTGGCGATCACGAAGCGGGGCGGGAAGGTCTTCAGCGTCCGGTTGACGACCGCGACGACGGCGGCCGAGACGGTACGGGCGATCCGCAGGCTCTCCGCGGCGTCGTCGGCCTTGATCAGGAGGCGACTGGTGTGCAGGATGACGTCCGCGCCGTGCAGCGCGTCGACGACGTGGGCGACCGTGGCGTCCAGGTGCGCCTCTGCGCGGCCGTCCAGGAGCTGTTCGACGTCGATCTCCACGATCCGGGCCGACCCGTGCTGGGCGGTCAGGGCGTTGAGCTGGCGGGTGGTGACGCCCACGTGCGAACCCACCACGATCAGGCCGCCGGCCTCGGAGGGCTGGTTGCCGGCGTAGGCCTCGGCGCCGGTGAGTTCGGTGCGGATTTCCTGCCCGATCCGGGCGCGGACGAACGGCGGGCCGACGCGGTAGAGCAGCTTCTTGCCGCGGCGTTCTGCCTCCTGCAGGCCCAGGGAGAGGAGCCGGAGGTCGTTCTCGGAGACGATGTCCGCCACGATCGGGGTGGAGTCGACGGCGGCGTCGATGGCGTCCGCGATGGCGCGGGCCGAGGCCTGCGGGTCCCCGGCCCGGATGGTGTCCAGGTCCAGGACGATCACGGAGCCGGCGCTGAAGCGGCCGCCGGACTTTTCCTCAACGTAGCGGGCGAGCTCGGAGTTGGCGAAGCCGAAGCTGGCGTCGCGGGCGAACTCGGTGTCCGCCACCGGGGTGAGGCGGCCGGGGCCGCCGGCACGCATGTAGTGCACCCCGCCGATCGTGACGCGGCCGGCGTCCGGGAAGGCCGGGACGATCACGACGCCGTCTGTGGCCCCGCCGTCGACGGCGCTGACGGTGGCGGCGATGACGTCCGGCTCCAGCGGGTAGTGACCGCGGAGGGTGGAATCGCTGCGGCTGACGAAGCCCACGCTCAGTGACTCGGCCTGCGCGGCGGCGAGCGCGTTGCGGACGATTTCCTCGTTGCGGGCGGCGGCCTCGGCCGGGTCCAGGCTGCGGGTGTTGGTCAGGACGTAGACGGCGTCCGCGGGACGGCCGTTGATGCGGTGGGAGAAGGCCCAGGCGAAGTCCTCCATCTCCCACCGGGTCAGGACGGGGAGGTCGGCGACGGACTGGGTGCCGGTGGGGTCATCATCCAGCACCACGAGGGTGCGGGGGCCCGCCGCGGCGGCTGCGGCCACGCCGTCGGCCACCAAGGCTGCCGGTACCGGGACCTCCGCCGGGAAGGCGGCCAGGACATCTGCCTCTAAGGGCTCTGCTGCTATGGGCACGTGCACTCCATTGTGGAAACTCTGTTGCGGTGGAATCTGCGCGGCTGGTCTCCAACCGCATTTGTAAGATGTCTGACATCTAACAAGTGAGTGTTAGTGTGGCATAAGGCACAGAGACGCGCAAGTAGACTTGTCGGGCACGCGTGTGGATGACGTTGGACGGGGAGATTTGGCTAGGAAATCGCTGGTAGGCGTCGTGGCCGACGAGCTGCTGGACCGCATCATCGCCGGCGAGTTCCCGCCCGGCTCCCCGGTCCCGGGCGAGCTCGAGCTGAGCGCGCGGCACGACGTGAGCCGGATGACCGTCCGTGAGGCGATCAAGACCCTGGAGGCCCAGCACATCCTGAGCGTCGAGCGCGGGCGGGGCACGTTCGTCAACCCGCTGAGCCGCTGGGCATCGCTGGAGGCCGTGCTGCGCGCGGCCTCGGAGGGCACCAACGACGCCGCCACGGCGGTCCAGCTCATCGAACTGCGGCGGATGCTGGAATCGGGGGCCTGCGAACTGGCGGCCTCGCGGATCAGCGACGCCGACCTGGACACCCTCCGCGGCCAGGTGGAGTCAATGCGCGCCGCCCACGAACACCACGACGTCGCGGCCTTCGTGGCCGCGGACCTCGCCTTCCACGACCTGATCCTGCGCGCCTCGGAGAATGTTTTCGCCGCGGTGCTGTTCGCGCCGTTGCACCGGGTCCTTGAGAGGCGCCGGACCCAGACCTCCGAGGTGCGTGAGATCCAGGCCCATGCGATCGAGCACCACGGAAAAATTGCGGCGGCGCTGGCCACCCGCGACCCACGGCTTGCGCGCGACGCTATGGACGCCCACATGCAGCAGACGCTGGATGACCTGCGGACCTACGTGCTGGCGGCCCCGGCGGGCTGACGCCGCCCGATGGCCGCCCAATGGCCGGGCTATCGGCGCCCCAAGCCTGTTTAGGCCAGGGAGAGGAAGAGCTTCTCCAGTTCGGCGCGGTCCAGGCTGGGGTCCTCCTGCTGCATGCACTGCTGCAGGCCGGTGGCGATGATGGAGAAGCCGGCCTTGTCGAGGGCGCTGGAGACGGCCGCGAGCTGGGTCACGACGCTCTTGCAGTCGCGGCCCTCCTCGAGCATGCGGGTCACGGCGGCAAGCTGGCCCTGGGCGCGGCGAAGCCGGTTAATGACGGACTTCATGTCCGTGGGATCGAGTTCCATGGGAGCCTCCCGGAAAAGTGGTGGATTACCGTCTATCATATACCCCCTGCCGTATCATGCATACCCCCGGCAGGTATCGGGAATCCTCCCCGTGGGGGCCGAAAGTACCTTGCCCCGGCGTCGGTCCGGGCGTATTTCTGAGCTTGTGAACTCGGCAGCATTCCTCGATCCGGCACTCCCCTTCGGCAACGACGCGCCGGGCGGCGGCCACTGGAAGCGGCTGGTATCCCTGGGTGACTCGTTCACCGCCGGCCTGGGGGACCCTGAACCGGGCAGTCCCGGCGGCATCCGCGGCTGGGCGGACCGGATTGCGGAGGAGCTCGCCGCCCTCCGTGCCGACTTTTCCTACGCCAATCTCGCCGTCAGCGGCCTGGTGCTGCAGGAGATCGTCGACCTGCAGTTGGAGCGGGCCATCGCGCTGCAGCCGGATCTGGTGACGCTCTCCGCGGGCGGCAACGACCTGGTCTTCCACCGCCGCGACCCGGACCGTCTCGCCGTCGACTTGGACGCCGCCGTCGCCGCCCTGTCCGCCACGGGGGCGACCGTGGTGATCTTCACCGGCCCCGACTGGGGCCACACGCCCGTTTTTGGCCGCATCCGCGGGAAGGTGGCGGTGTTCAACGAGAACATTCGGACCATCGCGGCACGCCACCATGGCGTGATCGCGGACCTGTGGACCATGCGGGAACTCAGCGATCCGCGGATGTGGGACCCGGACCGGCTGCATTTTTCGCCGCTGGGCCACCACACCATTGCGGGCATGGTGCTGGACACCCTGCAGGTTCCGCACACCTTGGTGCCGCTGCGACCCAAGCCGCTGCCCGCGCCCGGCTGGCGCCAGACCCGCACCGAGGACCTGTCCTGGGCGACGCACTATCTGTTTCCGTGGATGGCCCAGCGGCTCCGGCCGCACCCGCCCGAGAGCCCGGCCGCGCCGAAGCGCCCGGACCCCGGCCCGGTACTGCGGGTGACCGCTTCCCCCGCCGGCAGCCCCTAGTCCGGGGCGGTCCGGTCCGCTAGCCTGCAGGGACGGCCCCCGGCCGCCGCGGCCGGGTCAACGGACCGACGACGATCCCGAGGAGCGAAGATGTCCAACCACACCTACAGCATTTCCGAAATAGTCGGCACCTCGACGGAGGGCGTCGATGCGGCCGTCCGTAACGGCATCGCCGAGGCCGCCAAGACCCTGCGCAACCTGGACTGGTTTGAGGTCAAGGAGATCCGCGGACACCTGGAAAACAACGAGGTGGCCGACTGGCAGGTCACCATCAAACTCGGCTTCCGGCTGGAGCGCTGACCCGTCGTCCTGCCGTGCTTTCTGCTGGACGCCTGCTAACGATTGCATCTCCCTTGCGGCGATTTCCTCCGCCCGGGTGGCAATTTGATAGTAAGCATGATTAGTATTTACCCAGAAGGACGAAGCGCACCCGGCAACCCGGGTGTCTCCTCAACAGAAAGCGAAGGACAGCAAATGGGTATTCTCGGATTTCTGATTCTGGGTCTCATCGCCGGCGCAATCGCCAAGGCCATCCTGCCGGGCCGTCAGGGCGGCGGATGGGTCATCACGATGGTCCTCGGCGTTGTTGGCGCCCTCTTGGGCGGCTTCATCGGCAGCGCAATCTTCGGCACCGGTCTGCAGGACTTCTTCTCGCTGACCACTTGGCTGCTGGCGATCGTTGGTTCGATCATCGTTTTGCTCATCTACGGCATGATCACCC
>NZ_JBFBKP010000107.1:0-10680 GCF_040702285.1 Arthrobacter sp. NPDC080086 | reverse complement strand
GCCTCTGCCTTGCCGGGGAACTTCTGCCCCGGGTTGGGCTGACCGGCCAGCCGATCCCGGCCGTTCACGGGGAACTGGCCGCGGCGTTCGCGGGAGGGGAGGTCCCGTCCCGGTCCGCGACCATCATCACCCAGGCCCTGGACCGGGTCCGGCTCCTGACCGACCCTGCCACCGTGACCCGGATGGAAGAAGTCCTGACCACGGTCGCGGCGGTTCATGACCCGGACTTCCTGACCCGGGTCGCCCGCCGCTGGGTCGACGGCCTGGACCAGGACGGTGCCGAGCCCTCCGAGGAGCTCCTCCGCCAACTCCAGGGCGCGTTCATCCGCCGTCCCCGGCACGGTCTCCAGCACCTGGAAATCTTCGCGACCACCGACCAGTTCGAACACCTCCTCACGGTCATGAACACCGCCACCAACCCCCGAACAGCCGCGACCGTTCCCGGAGCGGTGGATGCCAGCGGGACCACCCCGGCCGCTGCCGACAAAGATGCTGCCGTAGGCTGCATAGTTTCGGCGGAGGAGGTTTTCGCTGCGGAATCGGGAGTGTCCTACGAGCGGCTGGATCTCCGGTCCCGCCCGCAGCGGTTGCTCGACGGCCTGATCGGCGCCTGCAAGGCCGCTCTCGCCACCGGCGGACTCCCCGCCACGGGCGGCCTCCGACCCCAAGTCCTTGTCACCATCGACTACCGCGACCTCCTCACCCGCCTCACCACCGACTCCGGCATCGGGGATCAAACAGCCGGTGAAGGGGTGACGGCTTCCGGCACCCTGGGTCTGGCCGGGACCGGGACGCTGGCCTTCACCGGACCCGTCGCCGCCGCCACCATCCGCAAAATCGCCTGCGACGCGGACATCATTCCCGTCCTCCTCGGCACCGACGGCCGGGTCCTGGACATCGGGAGGACCAGCAGAATTTTCCCGCCCCACATCCGTAAAGCCATCACCGCCCGCGACAAAGGCTGCACCTTCCCCGGCTGCACCATCCCCGCCCCCTGGTGCGAAGCCCACCACATCGACTACTGGTCCCGCGGCGGATCAACCAGCACAGACAACGGTGTCCTGCTGTGCTCACACCACCATCACCTGATCCACAAAGAACAATGGACCATCCAAACCCGCGCCGGGACTCCCTGGTACATCCCGCCACCCCACCTCGACCCCCACCAAAAACCCCGACAAAACCACTACTTCAAATAGTGAAGGCAGAGCGGACGGGCGCGGACGGTATGGAGCGTCACTCCGATCTACAAGGCACTGACTCGAGAAGGGCGCGCCGCAGAAGCAACTGCCTGTGTGGGCAGAGGCTGCGGTAACGGCGACGGCCACTTGCGGCGCACGGACTCCGCTGAAGCCCGGCGGTCAGTCCGAGGGCAAGGAGCCACCAACTTGGATGTCCTCAGGCCGAGGCAGCCACGTCGGTCATCAGTTCCCGTCGGCTCCGGACGAACGCCGCCAGAGATACGGCGTCGTGGTCGACACGCGGACCAGTCCGGAGCGCTCCAGGATGGGACGCGAAAACTCGGTCGAATCGCTGTGGATGAGCGTCTTGTCCAGCTCCAGCGCCGCACACGCCCGGGCAGCGGTGACCGCGCGGTAGATGCCCCGGCCACGCCATTCCGGCCGCGTAGCGCCACCCCAGATGCCAGCGAAATCGGTTCCGGGGACGGGTTCCAGACGCCCGGCGCTGATAATCATGCCGTCGTGCTCGGCCACCCAAAGCTGCATCCCGTCGTCCCGGGCCGCGCGGCGCAACACCGCCTCCGCGTTGCCGTCAGAGGCCGGACTGCCGAAGACCTCGTCCTGCATGGCGCACATCGCCCGGATGCCAGCCTCGTCGGACACCTGCCGGACGGTCACACCCGGCGGAAGGTCGACGCCGGCCGCCAATCCGCTGGCCCCGCCGATCATGATCGACTCGGTCTCGTCGGCCTCCAGGCCATTCTCCACAAGGGCGTCGTGCAGTCCGGGGGCGTGATCGTGGCCGCGGGTCTTCCACTCGAAGCGGTCGATCCCGGGTTGGGCGCGGTAATACTCGACGGTCTCCGCCACCCACCCGGCGATCGTCGGCGCATCTGCCCCGCCCAGATCCTGATAGGTGACGAACCCCCTGCCGCCGGAAAAGGTGACGAGACGCAGCGGACCCAACCGTTCGACGGCCACGGCACTTGGGGTTTCGGCGTCGGTGCGAAGCTGCTGGTCATAGGCCGCGAGGAGCTTAGTCGTCGTCATCGGGCCCACGATACAGCGGCATCGCCGGGCGGCACTGTCATGCCGCGGTAGGCTCGGGCCATGCCGGAGCCCGCCTATCACGCCGCCGTCCGGTCCGCATATGACACGGTGGCTGAAACCTACGCCCGGGTCCTGCCGGACCTCGGCTTCGAATCCGCCGAAGATCTGGCCATGATCCAGCGCTTCGTAAAGGATGTCGGCGCCTCGCCGGACCGAAGCGTGATCGACGCCGGCTGCGGCACCGGCCGGCTCGCCGCCCACCTCGCGGGCGCCGGGCTGAACGTCACCGGCGTCGACCTCTCACCGACCATGGTCCGGGTGGCCGGGCGTCTGCACCCAGGAATCGAGTTCGCAGCGGGCGAGCTCACCGCACTGCCGGCCGACAATGGGTCCGTGAACGGCGTCGTGGCCTGGTATTCGATCATCCACCTCGAGCCCGGCGACATACCGGCCGTCGCCCGCGAGTTCGCGCGGGTCCTCCGGCCGGGCGGCGCCGCGCTGGTCGCCTTCCAGGCCGGAAGCGGCTCCCGCACCCTGACGCGCGCGTACGGGCACGACGTCGTGCTCCGCGCCGAACTGCACAACCCCGGCGACGTCACGCGCTGCTTCGCCGCCCACGGCTTCGCGCCGCTGGAGCAACTGCTCCGGCCGCCGAGGGAGTCGGAGAAGCAGCCCCAGGCCGTGCTCCTGTTCCGGCGCGGCGCCGGTCCCGGCGGCCAACAGGACCTGTCGACCGCCGCCCGCTGACGCCGTCGCGGTAAAGTGTCACCCGGAAGATTCCTTCCCAGCCCCGCGACACCCTTTTTGAAAGGCTCACTGCCATGAGCATGCTCGGAACCAACTGGAAGATCCACGGAAACGGCAAGTCCATCCGCCCCGGCGAGGTCGTCCGGCCCGACGAGCGCCTGGCGTGGCCGCTGACTATCGGCGTCGGCATGCAGCACGTCGTGGCCATGTTCGGCGCCACCTTCCTGGTTCCGATCATCACCGGCATGCCCCCGGCCACCACCCTGTTCTTCTCCGGCGTCGGCACCCTGCTGTTCCTGGTCATCACCAAGGGCCGCGTCCCCAGCTACCTCGGCTCCTCCTTCGCGTTCATCGCCCCGATCATGGCCTCGCAGCAGCAGTTCGGCATCCCCGGCGCGCTCGGGGGCGTGGTAATGGCCGGCATCGGCCTCGCCATCATCGGCGCGATCGTGCAGAAGTTCGGGGCGGGCTGGATCAACCGCCTCATGCCCCCGATCGTCACCGGTGCCATCGTCGGCCTGATCGGCCTGAACCTGGCCCCCGCGGCCAAGAACAACTTCGACGCCGCCCCGATCACCGCCCTGATCACGCTCGCCGTCATCATCGTGGTCAGCGTCTTCTTCCGCGGCATTCTCGGCCGGCTGAGCATCCTGGTGGGCGTCGTCGTCGGCTACCTCGTCGCGATCATCCGCGGCGAGGTCAACTTCGCCAAGGTCGACGCCGCCGCCTGGATCGGCCTGCCGCACTTCCAGACCCCCGAGTTCCACCTCGGAGTCGTCGGCCTCTTCGTGCCGGTGGTCCTGGTGCTGGTGGCCGAGAACATCGGCCACGTGAAGTCCGTCTCCGCCATGACCGGGCAGAACCTCGACGGCGTCTCCGGGCGCGCGCTGATGGCCGACGGCGCCGCAACGGTCCTCGCCGGCCTCGGCGGCGGCTCCGGCACCACCACCTACGCCGAAAACATCGGCGTCATGGCCGCCACCAAGGTCTATTCGACGGCGGCGTACTGGGTTGCCGGCCTCTTCGCCGTGATCCTCAGCTTCTCGCCGAAGTTCGGCGAACTGATCGCCACCGTCCCGGCAGGTGTCCTGGGCGGCGCCGCCACCATGCTGTACGGCATGATCGGCGTCCTCGGCGTGAAAATCTGGGTGCAGAACAAGGTCAACTTCTCCAACCCGGTCAACCTCACCACGGCCGCCGTCGCCCTGATCGTCGGCATCGCGGACTACACCTGGACCATTGGCGACCTCAAGTTCACCGGCATCGCCCTCGGCTCGGCCGCCGCCCTGGTGATCTACCACGGCATGAAGGCCATCGCGAAGGCCCGCGGAACGGTCGCCGAACCGGAGACCGAGGACGGCACAGTCGCCGCCGCTGCCCGGGGCGCCGTGAACGCCGCCGCCAAGCGCGCCCCCAAGAAGCGCCGCTAAGCGCGGACCCGCGGCCTGGAACACGGCAAGGGCGGCCCCTCTCCCGGGAAGGAGTGGCGCCGCCCTTGGTGTTACTGCTGCCGAAACCGGTGGTTAGCCGGCGTTGAAGGACTCTTTGTCCTCGTCGTCGCGATCCTTCGGTGAGTGCTCCTCCGGCAGGTCCGTGCCGGAGCCGTCCGGAATGCCGGCGGCGTCCTGCCCGGACTCCGAGGAGAACGGGCGCCCCGGTTCGGCTTCCTCGGTGTTGGCCGAGTCCATGTCAGCTTCCGACGACGGCACGGCGCCGCCGTTCTCGGCTGCCGTCTCGTCGCCGGACTCGAAGCCCTGCTCGGTGCTCTCGTTTTCCGCGTTCATCTGCTCCTCCGTTCCTCCGAAGCGTCCCGCTCCGGGTTCTCCTGCACTGTCCTGGTCTTCCGCGCCGAACTGGCTCAGATCCGGGGCGCCGGCCGGGAAGGTCTCACCGTCCGGGCTGTCCTGGTTCAGGCCCGCGGCGTCGAACGCTTCTTCGTCGCGCGGCTGGGCGAAGCTCTTGGTGTCGCCGCCGGGCATCTCCTGCTCGGCGGTGGGTGTGCCGTAGCCGCCTGCTTCTTCCTCGACGACGCGGTGCTGGTCTTCAGACATGTGCTTCCTCCTGGTTAGCGGCGGCCGGCGGTCAGCCTGGCAGAATTTCCCTGCTCTTCCACCGTACCCGAAAATCGTCAGTAAGCTTAGTACCAGAGCGAAATCTCAGGTGAGGAGCAGCGATGGCGCGCGCCGATGAGTCCCGGGACGCCGGGCGGAGTGAGACCTTTGACGAGAAGATGGACCGCAACTGGGGCGAACTGCTGCAGGAACTCCGGGTGCTGCAGACGGGCGTGCAGATCCTGGCCGGCTTCCTGCTGACGCTGCCGTTCCAGAGCCGCTTCGAGAAACTGGACGGCTTCGAAATCGGACTCTACCTCTGCAACGTGGTCCTCGCGGCGCTCACCACGGCCCTGATTCTCTTGCCGGTCAGCGCTCACCGCCGGCTGTTCCGGCAGGGCCTGAAGGAGGTTCTGGTCTCCAGCGCGGACCGGATCGCGAAGACCGCCCTGGCCGCCGTCGCCCTTCTCAGCGTCGGGACGTCGGCACTGGTTTTCGACGTCACGATCGGGCGGACCGCCGGGATCGTGGCCGGCGCGGCGCTCCTGGCGGTCCTGCTGGTGCTGCTGGTCCTGGTGCCGGACCGGCTTCGGCGGAAGGCCCCGGGGCGCAGCACCGTGAATGGCCCTGACCACTAGCCGGCGGGGTGCTCCCTCCGCTCGGCGTCGCCCTCCCGGTCCGACGCGTCCGACGCGCGCTGCTCCGACGCCGGCTGGTCCGACTCGGCCGGATGGTAGGTCTCGTCGAACGGCATCTCGTTGAGATCCAGCAGCTCGTTATCCTCCTGCCCCGCCACGAGTTCGTGGGCCTCTTCGACTGTGTCAACGCTCGGCATCGAGCCCATCAGCGGCCGGCCGGCCGTTTCCTTGATGAAGTAGACGGCGACGGCACCCACCGCAGACGTGGCCATGAGGTAGTAGGCGGGCATCATCTCGTTGTTCGTGCCGGCGATGAGGGAGGCGATGATGAACGGCGCTGTGCCGCCGAAGATGGCGACGGCGAAGTTGTACGCAATGCCCATGGCGCCGTAGCGGCTTTCCGTCGGGAAGAGCGCCGGGAGCGTGGAGGCGAGGTTGGCCACGTAGAAGGTCAGCGGGAAGGCGATCAACGCCAGCCCCAGCAGCGTGGACCAGATGGCGCCGATACCGATCAGCAGGAAGGCCGGAAGGGCCAGGACCACGGTGCCCAGCGAGCCGATCCAGAGCACCGGACGGCGGCCGATCCGGTCCGAAAGCTTGCCCGTCAGCGGGATCGCGGCGGACATCAGGACCAGAATCGGGATGGTGAGCAGGGTGCCGTGGAGCTCGTCGTAGCCCTTGTTCGAGGTCAGGTACGTGGGCATGTAGGAGGTGAGCGCGTAACCCACGGTGTTGGCGGCGGCCACGAGGATCATCGCCAGCAGGATTCCGCGCCAGTGCGAGGCGAAGATGGCTACCGGGCCCTTGGCGTCCGCGGATTCGCCTTCCGCCCCGCCGGTCTGCGCGTCGAGGCTGGCTTGGAACGCCGGGGATTCCTCGATCTTCATCCGGAAGTAGATGGCGATCAGCCCCAGCGGGCCGGCGATCAGGAACGGGAGCCGCCAGCCCCAGGCCTGCATGGTGTCCTCGCCGAGGGTGACCTGCAGCAGCGTGACCAGTGCGGCGCCGATGGCGAAGCCCATGTAGCTGCCGAGGTCCAGGAAGCTGGCGAAGAAACCGCGCCGGGCGTCCGGGGCGTGCTCACTGACAAACGTGGTGGCGCCGGCGTATTCGCCGCCGGTGGAGAAGCCTTGGATCAGCTTGGTGGCGACCAGCAGCACTGCAGCCCAGATGCCGAGGGTGGCGTACCCGGGCAGCAGGCCCACCACGAAGGTGGACGCGGCCATGATGATCAGTGTCATGGCGAGCACCCGCTGACGGCCAATCTTGTCGCCGAGCCAGCCAAAGAAGACCCCGCCGAGCGGCCGGGCCACGAAGGTGGCGCCGAAGGTTCCCAGCAGGAACAGATTTTGGACGGTCTTGTCCGCCTCGGGCAGGAAGACCGGGCCCATGGTGGTGATCAGGTAGCCGAACACGCCGACGTCGTACCATTCCATGGTGTTGCCGACGATGGTTCCGCCGAGGGCCTTGCGCATCACGCGCCGGTCCACGACATTGATGTGTTCGACCTCGAGCCGCCGTTCGCGGAGCTTGGGGCGGCGGGCGGTGCTGCGCTTCATGGACATGCGGATCTCCTGTCACGGCCACCGGTATGCGCGTGGCCCTGGCAGGGGGTCACGGCCCCCAATGAAGCAATCTTATTCAGCGGGGAGCCGCTAAACCAGAGTCTTCACCGCCACTTAGGCGCCCTCGAGCACCTGGCTGGTGGTCCAGGCGAGGTACTTGGCCGCCTTCGCCTGCGCCTCCTCGGGCGAAGGGGCCGTGTCCACAAGCTGCGCCGCCGCAACCACGCCGCGCCGTTCCAGGTCTTCCGGGGTGACCAGGATCCGGCCGGCGACCATGATCACCGGGATGCCGAGGGCGTGCGCGGCGTCGGCCAGCGCCACGGGGGCCTTGCCGGTCAGCGACTGCTCGTCGAGGGACCCCTCCCCCGTGATCACCAGGTCTGCGCCGCGCAGCTTGTCGGCAAGGCCGGTGAGGCCCGCCACGAGCTGGAAACCGCTCTCCAGGGCCGCGTTGCTGAAGGCCAGGAACGACGCCGGGAAGCCGCCGGCCGCGCCGGCGCCGGGGACGTTGACGTCCCGGCCGGTGGCCTGCCGAAGCACCGAGGCCCAGTTCCGCAGGCCCGCGTCGAGCCGTTCGACGGCGTCCTCGTCGGCGCCCTTCTGCGGACCGAAGACGTGCGCGGCGCCGTCGGAGCCGTACAGCGGATTCTGCACGTCGACGGCGATGCGCAGCGTCACGGCCGACAGCCGGGGGTCCAGTCCGCTGACGTCGACGGCCACGACGTCAGCCAGCGAGCCGCCGCCGAGGGGCACCACGTTGCCGTTGGCATCCAGCGGCTTGAGGCCCAGGGCGCGCAGGGCGCCGCTCCCGGCGTCGGTCATCGCGGACCCGCCCACGCCGAGGATGATCTCGGTGGCGCCGGCGTCGAGGGCGGCGGCGATCAACTGCCCGGAGCCGTAGCTGTGGGCACGCAGGGCGTTTTCCGGCGTCGGCTCCATGTGGGCGAGCCCGGAGGCCTGGGCGGTCTCGATGACGGCGGTGGCCCCGCCGAAGGCGTCCTTCCGGATCGCCCAGGCCGCGCCGATCGGCGCCAAGATGGGCCCGACGACGGCGTTCAGCCGCTCCTCGTAGCCCGCGGCAACTGCGGCCTCCAGCGTCCCCTCGCCGCCGTCGGCGACGGGCAGCTGCAGCACGGAGGCCTCGGGGTAGACACGGAGGGCCCCCTCGGCCATGGCAGCGGCGGCTTCGGCCGCGGTGAGGCTGCCTTTGAACTTGTCCGGGGCAATCAGGATGCGCATGGGTCCATCCTGCCAGCCGGGGCAGACAGGCAGGGACGTGCAGTCAGTCCCGCCACTGGCCGCGGTCTTGGAGCACGGCCTTGAGCAGGTCCGCCCTGTCCGTCACAATGCCGTCGACTCCGAGGTCCAGAAGCCGGTGCATCTCCGCCTCCTCATTAATGGTCCAGACGTGGACATGCAGGCCATGTAGGTGGGCGCGCCGGACGAAGCCCGCCGTCACCACCGGGACCGCACCGAACCGGACCGGGACCTGCAGGGCGTGGACCCCGCGCAGGGCCCACGCCGTCACGCGCCGCAGCACCGGCGCCGGGAGTAGCGGACCCAGCAGCACGAACAGCGCGTTGGAGGCCATGCCGGCGGAGCTAGCGGCCGGCCGGCTCAGGCGGCGGAGGACCGCGCGGCGCCTGCGGTCGGAGAAGCTGGCCACCAGCACCCGGTCGTGCAGCCCGTGCCGTTCGATCGCGGCGGCCAGTGTCTCCACCGAGTTCCAGTCCTTGACGTCCAGGTTCAGCCGGGCGTCCGGGAATTCCGTGACCAGTTCGGCGAGCTCCGGGATGGGTTCGGTGCCGGCGATCCGGGCCCGGGCTACCGTCTCGGCAGAGAGTTCGGACACTCGTCCGGCCCCGTCGGTGACCCGGTCCAGGGTCTGGTCGTGGAAGAGCAGCAGCACGCCGTCGGCGGTGGTGTGGACGTCGGTTTCCAGGTACCGGTAGCCGAGGCCGACGGCGGCGCGGAACGCGGCCATCGAGTTTTCCGCACCCTTCGGCGAGAACCCGCGGTGGGCGATGGCCACGGGCGTGTCGGGGGCGCCGTCGCGGGCGAGGAAGGGGTGCTCTGCGCTCATCCGGTCAGCGTACCGGAGCCGCGGTCCTAGCCGTGGGGCAGGATTTCGACGCCGTCGCTGCAGTGCAGCAGGGTGCGTCCGCCGCCGTCGAGGTCCACCCAGACGGTGGTGTGGTCCACGGTGAGCGCGTCGACGAATCCGGCCGCCTCGTAGCCCGGGGACAGCCGCACCCGGACCCGGTCGCCCTGGCGCAGGCTCTGCCAGTGGGCGTCCGGGGTGACGCGCCGCAGCGGCTGGTCGTCAATGTGTCGCTTCACGTTCCTGGCCATGATTGCCCGCCCTCAGTCATCCGATCCGTTCAGTGGTCTGAGCGTAGGAGGCCAAGGTGAACGGCAGTTGGCCGCCAGCTGGGAATCACATGTCCGCGGCGCGGGCGGCGCGACGGCGGGGCGGGCGGCGCGGCGCGACGGGTCAGGACAGAAGGCGGAGGGTCAGGGCTGGCGGACGCCGAGGTCGGCGAGCCGGGCCTCCAGGATCTGGGCCACGCCGTCGTCGTCGAAGTGCGGGGCCGTGTGCGCGGCGGCGCGGATGGCGTCGGGGTGGCCGCTGGCCATGGCGTAGCCGTGGCCGGCCCAGCGCAGCATCTCGATGTCGTTCGGCATGTCCCCGAAGGCCACCACGTCCTCGGCGCCGAGGCCCAGGGCGCGGGCATATTCGGCGAGGGTCACGGCCTTATTCACGCCCGGGAGGGAGAGCTCCAGGAGGGCCATATTGGGGGCGGAGTGGGTGGCGGCGGCCAAGTGGGCAACGGCGGGCGAGACGTCCGCGAGGAACTCGTCCGCGGTGCCTTCCCGGATGATCGCCATCAGCTTCACCACGGAATCGCCAGGACGGAGCGTCTCTTGCAGCGGGGCCGGGGTGACCTCGTCGAGCAGGCCGGCCGAGTTGCCGCCCAGGAAGTGCGGCTCCAGGTGGAAGCCGTCGAGGGTTTCGGCGGCGAACAGCGCGTCCGGCCGGATGCCCTGGATGATCCGCCGGGCCTCGAAGACCGATTCGAGGGCCAAGGCGCGGGAGGAGATGACCCGGTCGGATTCCAGGTCCCAGACCACGGCCCCGTTGGAGCAGATCACGGTTCCGGTGTGGCCCAGCTGGTCCCGGAGGGGGTGCAGCCAGCGCGGCGGCCGGCCGGTGACGAACACCAGCTCAACGCCGGCGTCGCGGCAGGAGTGGAAGGCGCGGACGGTCCGTTCGCTGATCCTGCCGTCGTGTCCCAGGATCGTTCCGTCGATATCGCTCGCTACCAGCCGCATGCTGCCAGTCTACGTCGGGGGCCCCGGGGGGGGGCCCGGGGGGCCCCCCGGGAGTGGGGGTGGGGAAAAAAAAGAGGTGGTGGGAGTTTGCGGGGCGCCCGGGCCCGCCGAAAGG
>NZ_JBFBKP010000106.1:0-11302 GCF_040702285.1 Arthrobacter sp. NPDC080086 | reverse complement strand
GTTCGATGCTCAAGGCGCGCATCACCAGCAGCGTGGCGAGAATCGTGAGCGGCACGATGCTGCCGACGATGATGCCGGCGCGCCAGCCTAGGAACAGCACCACCACTGTCATCACGATGACGATGGTTTCTTCCATCACGCGATTCATGTTGCCCATTTCGCGCTCGACCACGTCGGCCTGGTAGGTCACGAAGTCAAGCGAAAAACCTGCAGGCAACTGCTGTTCCAGCTGGGCCACGCGGTCCTTGAGCTCTTGGCCCAGCATCTTGATGTTCTGGCCGGGGCGCATCGATACACCCAGCACTACGGCGTTATCGCCGCGATAGATGGCCGCAGACTCCGGCGGATCAGCCGGCAGCACGCGTATCTGCGCGATGTCACCCAGGCGGACGGTGGCCGGCGCCGTGCCGGCACTGGCGGGCACAGCCAGCACGAAATCGCGCAGTGCCTCCAGCGAGCGGATTTCACCTGATGCGACCACAGCACTGTTCAGCCCTGAGAGCACGACCTGCCCGCCCGAGAGCACGACGTTCTGCTGGTGCAGTTGCTGCAGTACGGCGTCGGCACCCAGGCCCAGGCCTGCGAGACGTGTGCGGTCGAATTCGATATAGACACGTTCGTCCTGCAGTCCGTGGAAGGTCACGCCCTGCACGCCCTTGATGGCGTAGATGCCCTCGCGTAGGCGTTTGAGCGGCTCGCGCATCTCACTCATCGAGAAGCCCGGCGCAGTGACGGCGATCGACGCGATGGCCACACGACCGAAGTCGTCGTTGATCTGCGGCGGCAGCGTGCCCGCAGGGAACAAGGGGCGGGCCTCTTCGATCTTGGCGCGCATGCGCTGCCAGACCGGCATCAGGTCGCGCACTTCATCGCGCAGGTTGACCTGCAGGATGACGGTGCCGGGGCGCACCGTGCTAGTCAAGTGCTTGAGCTCAGGCAGCTGCCGCAACCGCTCTTCCAGCGGGCGTGCGACCAACTGCTCCATGCGCTCCGCAGGCAAACCGGGGTTGGCTACGATAACGATTGCGTCACGGACTGTGGTGGACGGTTCCTCCTGCGATGGAAAGCTGAGGAAGGCAAAGACACCTGATACCAGAATCAGCAGCGCGGTGAAGAACGTCAGGCGGGTACTGTTGAGCGCGCTTTCGGTGAGTTTCATTGCGCGACCCCTTCCGTTGCGCCTTGAAGCAGGGTCTGTGTCGGATGCGCTTGAGCAAGCTGGCCTTCATGCAGGAAGGCGGTGCCCGCTACGATCACACGGTCGCCTGCCGTCAGGCCCTGGGAAACCGTGACGCGGCCCTCGCGCTGTACGGTGGTGCCGGCTTGCACCGGGCGACGCTGCAGCTTGCCAGCCTGGTCCAGCACAAAGACGGCAGCCTGGCCGGGCTTGTCGCCCCACATGACGGCAGGCGCCGGCACGGTGATCGCGTTGGGCGCGTTGCGGTTGGCCAATTCGACCGACACGACGCCGCCGCTGCGCAGATGTTTCGAGGTTGCCGCACTTTGCGGCACACGGAAGATTGCCTGCACCAGCGAGCCGTTGTCGCTGCGGGCGGACAGTCGTTCCAGCGCAAGCGGGAATGACTCTGAGCCGCTCTTGCCCTGGGCGCTGTCCCCAGAAGAGAGGGTGGAGGCGACGCTGTCGGGCAGCATGGCAACCACCTCCAGTGCGTTGCCGGCCTGAATCTGCAGGATGGCCTGGCCCGGCGCAACATCAGAGAAAGGCTGCGTCAGACGTGCCACGATTTCGCCGTCAAACGGGGCGGTGATGTGGGTGAGCGCCAGATCTCGGCGGGCCGTAGCGAGTGCGGCATCGGCGGCTGCCAGTTGACTTTGCGCAAGCTGGTGGGCGGCCCGTGCAGACTCCAGCGCCGTCTGCGAAATGATCTTGTCGCGTGCCAGTGCCTCTTGCTGCTGCAATTGGGCTCGGCGTTCTACCGCGGTTGCTGCTGCGGCGGCACGGTCGGCTTCAGCCTTGTTCAGGCGCCAGCGGGCTGGAGATTCATCGAGCCGTGCGAGCACCTGGCCCGTACGCACACGGTCACCCACCTCGACGGGAATGGCGACCACTCGTCCGGCGGCCTCGAAGCCCAGTTCACTGCGCTGGCGTGCCCGCAGCGTGCCGACGAAGCTGTCGGCGGATGCTCTGGCCTGGACTGCGCCGACGACCTCGACTTTGACCGGCTTGGGCGGCGCGGCCACCGGTGTGGAGGATGGGGAGCAAGCGCTCAAGGCGAATGCTGACGCCACGGCCGCGAGGACCGTGAGGCCGGCGGTGGGCTGTAAATGGGTACGCATGGGACAACCTTTGAATCGAAGCGGAGGGGCAGGGGTTAGGGCAGACCGCGCGCCAGTTCTTCCACCGTCTTGCGCATGGCGGCGCGTTGGTCGGAGGTGAACTCGTGCAGTTGAAGGAGTTCGAGCAGCAGCAGGCCGTCCAGCGCAACCGAAAGCAGTTGTGCCAGACCGGCCTTGGGGCCGTGGTCCAGTGCGTCATAGCCACGAGCGAACAACGCCTGGACGGGCGGCAGCAAGTGCGGGTGAGCGGAGGCCGCCGACAACATATTGGCCATGAGCTTTTTCCGGCTGGCAGGCATGTCGAAGGTGAAGCTGGCCAGCTCGGCCATTTTTGCTCGTAGAGAGATCGGCTTGGCATCGTCCGGCGCTGATACGCCGACTTGTGCGTCCAGCTCGGCCACCATGCGCTCGACAAGGGCGGTGAGCAGATCGTCACGCGTCTTGAAGTGATAGATCAGCCCAGCTTTGGTGATGCCGACGGCATCTGCCGTCGCCTGGATGGTCAGCTGGGTCACACCGCGCTCGGCCATCAGGTCTGTGGCGGCATCGAGGATTTTGTCGCGAGAGTTGGAGGACTCGTGGGGTGCAGCCATGGGATCTCCTCATGTTGGAACTTTACTATACGTATAGTATAGTTAAAGAAATCGACTCGTCAATGCCCGGAGCTATTGCATGTACCCCCTGATTTCTTCTGTTGCCCCCGTATTCCGCCGCACCACGCGCCAGACGCTGCTTGGCGCCGCGGTGGTCACTCTGATTGGGTTGGCCGGCTGCGCCACGGCCCCGGCCGGCTCCGCGCCGGCGGCAACCACCGTCAACGTGCCCAGCCAATGGAGTGAAAGCGCAATTGCTACCAAAGGCATCGTGGCCGCTGAGTGGTGGCGCGACTTCGGTAGCAATGAACTGGATGCGCTGATCGATACAGCGCTGAAGTCGAACCGAGACCTGAAGATCGCAGCGGCTCGCCTGGCCCAGGCGCGCGCACTGACCGATGGGGCACAGGCGGATCGCCGGCCGCAGCTGGGCGCTGTAGCAGGGGCGCAACGCGGCCGGGAGACGGGTATCGATCCGCGTGCAGAGCGTAGCTTCGCCGGCCTGCGCGCGAGTTGGGAAATCGATGTCTTCGGCCGAGGGGCTTTGGCGATCGACGCGGCCGAGGCCGACGCGCAAGCCGCCTCCCAGGCGTTACGAGCAACCCAGATCGCGCTGGCTGCTGATGTGGCAACCGCCTACTTCGAGCTGCAGACACTTTCGCACCGCGTTGCGTTGAACCGTCAGGCGATTGCCGTTGCGCAGCGCCAGGTGGAAGTGGTTCGCCGCAAGTTCGACGCGGGCCAGGCCACTTCGGTGGATGTGGACCGCTGGCAGGCAGAGCTGGCGCAGGAACAAGCCGTTACGGAGCAGTTGGATGGCTCCCTGCGAGTGCGTCACCGACAACTGGCCGTGTTGCTGGGCGTGAGCGAAGCACCAGTGCTGAATTTGCAGGCGACCGCCACCGCACCGCAGGCGCTGGCCACCTTGCTGCCTGGCGAACTGCTGGAGCGCCGCCCGGATGTCTTGCGCCAAGCTCGCGCGCTGGATGCCGCCCTGGCACGCGTGGGCGTTGCACGTCGAGAGGTTTATCCCCGCCTGCAGATCGAGTGGGCCAACACGCGTGAACGGACGGCGATCGTTGGCCAATCCGCATCCCCGCAGGTGGTACTGGGTTATGGCGTCTCGCTGACGTTGCCGATCCTGGATGGCGGGCGTATCCGCGCCAACATCGCGGTCAACGAGGCCAGGGTCAGCGAGGCGATGGCCGAATATGAAAAAGCCATGCTGGCCGCATTGTCGGACGCCGAGGTGGCCTTGGCACAGTGGTCCGCCTCGGAAGCCTCTTTAACCAAGTGGCAGCAGGCGCAGGCTGCCGGCGAAACAGCGGCAGTGCGTGCCGAACGCCTGTTCGATGCCGGCCTGACAGATGTGAGCTCGGTATTGGATGCGCGGCGCAGCTACCTGCGTGCGCAGGATGCCGTCAGCCAGGCAGAAGGCGCGCGTTGGGCGGCAGCCGTGGGCCTGCGCCGGGTGTTTGCCGGTGCGGTTTGATATGACTATGAGACAGCTATTTAGCCATTCAGGAGACTGCGCATGAGCCAGGCACAAGCGTCGGAAGACCGGCAACTCCGTTTTGAGGCCTGCCGCTTCGCGATCGATACGTTCGTGAAGATCCACCTGGAACATATCGAGGGCGCCAGATTGCTGCTTACCAGCCATCTGCGCATGATGTTCACGCTGTCGCTTGGGGCACTGGCAGGATTGATCACGCTGTATGCGTCGATCCTGCGCTTTGGCAGCGTCGACCTTCACGCGCCAGGAGGCATGGTGCGTGTGGGCTTTGCGATGGCCGCGCTTGCTTCCATGGTGGTATCGGCGCTGCTGTCCGCCGCAAGCCTGCAGCGTGCCAGTGCCGATGCGGCGCAGCTCCTGCGCGATCCTTTCCCGGATACGGACAGCGCATTGACGAACATCTTTGACAAGGTCGATGCGGATGAGCGTCAGATCCTGCAGTCAGTGAATCAGGCGCTGGAGGCGCGTGTGGCACGGCACCCTGGTTTCGATGCCAACACGCGCACCCCGACCGTACTGCTGGTGGTCGGGGTTGTCATGGCGGGGCTGTCGTTCTTTGAGGCCGCTATCTGAGCCACCGATTGATGTTTGCTGTCGGGGGCACTCCGCGATCAGCGCGCAGCATCAGCCATCGGCTTCCAGTGCAGTACACCGAAAAGCAGCGTCAGCAGCACGCTATCGAACAGCGGCCCCTTGTGCAGGGCCACCTGTCGGAAGCAGATGAGCACCTCAAGCACATGCACTCCCAGGAGTACCGCCGCCACGATGCGCACCCAGTGGACGGCGTCCGGCGCCAGCGGCAACGCCGTCAGGTAACTGCCGGCTGCGACGCCATACACAGCGAGCAGTAGCAACTTGCCGGAAAGGGTGAACACGGTGGAATCTCAGGGAGGGATGCGGTTTACGGTGATCGGCTCAGCTTACGGTTCGTGCAGCCTTGGCGGCTTCCTGCTCCTGAAGCTCGCGCCACATGATCTTGCCGGTGCCCGATTTGGGCAATGACTCGACAAATTCGACAATGCGCGGTGCCTTGTACGCCGCCATGTTCTCGCGGGCCCACGTGATGATGTCGTCTTCGGTCACGGCTTGCACATGCCGTGGATTGCGTACGACGAACGCCTTCACCGTCTCGCCGCGATGCGCGTCGCGCGCGGCAATCACGCAGGCTTCCTGAATCGCAGGGTGGTAATACAGCATGGTCTCGACCTCGGCCGGCCACACCTTGTAGCCCGACGCGTTGATCATCCGCTTCAGGCGATCCGCCATGAAGAAATAGCCATCCTCGTCCTTCTTGGCGAGGTCGCCAGTGCGCAGAAAGCGCTTGCCATCGATCTCGATGAACGCTTCGCGCGTGGCTTCGGGATTGCGCCAATAGCCTTGCATCAGTTGTGGGCCGTGCGTCACGATTTCGCCGGTCTCGCCTTGCGGCAAGGCTTCGAGTGTCTGCGGGTCGATGATCCGGGCGTCGACATCGAACATGGGAATGCCGAGGCAATTTGACTTCGGCCGGTGCGGTGGGTTGATGTGCGTCGGCGCGATCGTCTCGGACATGCCATAGCCTTCGATGTACTCGATGCCGGTCTTGTCGTGCAGTTTCTTGGCGACGGCGTCCGGCATCGCCGCGCCGCCACCGGCCACAACACGCAGGCTCGACAGGTCGTAGTCGTCGAGCTTGGGGTTCGACAGAAAATCGACGGCCATGGTGGAGATGGACCACCAGTCCGTCACCCGATGGTGTGCGATCGCGCGACCGGCTGCATCACGATCCCAGCGTGGCAGCACAACGACGGTTGCGCCACTGAAGAGCGGCGCGTTCAGCCCGCTCTGCATGCCCGTCACGTGGAACAGCGGCAGCACAGACAGCAGGATCGAGTTCTGCGTACCACTCAACCAGTTGACCACACCGAGCGCCGTGCACATCACGCTGCGATGCGTGTGCATGCAGCCCTTGGGCTTACCCGTCGTGCCCGACGTGTACGGCATCACGCAGAGATCGTCCGGCCCTGCGGTCAGCGGCCCTGGCGCAATGCGCGCATCCAGCATGTCGTTCCAATGCGTGACACCAATGTGGTCACCACTGCTGATATGGCGTGGCGCACTGACGAACTCCGGCGGCGTGATGCTGGATGGCTGCTTCAGATAATCGCTGTACGTCGCGACGATGGTGTGCGCAAGCTGCCCGTCAGCATCACCGACGAGCGGCGCGATGCGTTCGTACAAATTCTGCGCGACGAAGGCCGTGCGCGCGCCGCTGTCCTCGACGTAGTGACGCAGCTCATCCGTCATGTTCATCGGGTTGACGGGCACGACAACGGCGTTGGCGCGCAGGATGCCGTAGTAGGCGAGCATCCATTGCGGGCTGTTCTGCATGTACAGCAGGACGCGGTCTCCGGTCTTCACGCCGCAGCGCTGCTGCAGATAGCCTGCGATCCGCTCGGTCTCCTCCTTGAACTCCGCAAACGTGATGGGCGTGTCGTAGAAGACGATGAACGGCTTGTCCGGATAGCGGGCCGCCGAAACCTCGGCGTTGAAGTACAGATTGGTCGCGGGCAGCGTCAGGTGACGAGGCAGGTGCGCTGGCCAATGCGGAGAGGTTTCCGTGGTCATGTTTTGATTCCAGACTTCACGTGGGGTGTCGACAAGGCATTAAGCCGGGCGGGCAGTCGGTACCGCAAGCGCCGGTGCGCGACGCAGCAGTTGCCAGCCGAATACCAGCATCCAGAGCGGCAGGGCCAGGACGCCGACGGTTTCGCCCGCATCCGTGACTGCAGCAAGGCTAGGGAAGAAGCCGAACACGAAAAAGACGCCGAAGCCCCAACCAACGATATGGAGAAGGAACGATCCGCGCCAGCCCGCCTTCTTGAGCAGTCTGGCGGCAATCGATGTCCAGAAGAACACGAGCGGACCTTCCACCCACCAGAACCCGTTTTGCGTGGCATTGGCAATGGCGGTCCACACGGCGCCAGCTGCAACCTTCGCACCTTCGTCCCCGCTGGCATACACATGCGCGAGCGGATGGATGGTCGACAACTGGAGCACCGCCCCAGCGATGCCGCAGACGATATAGACCGCAACAGCAATGGCGATCATCTCGCGCAGCGCCCCAAGCTCTTCACGGAACGTGTGCAGGAAGTAGCCGCCGATGGCAACGAACGGCAGATAGAAGCCCAGCACGTCGGCCAGCATCCACCAGCGGAACAGGTCACGCCCTTCGGCAGACAACGCCAGCATTGACGAGCCGTGGGGCACCATTTCAATGTCGCCACCGGTGACGACCACCGAAAGGGCAAGGGTGGTACAAGCCGCGAGGCCACCCAGGATGGCGTTCCAGGCCGTAAACCTAGCTACGTTATACGAGTTCATATGCATCAATCTCCAGGGGTGCCTCAGGTGTTTGCATGACGGGTTTCTTGCTGATGGATCGCGGACTGCGCTACGGCGGCTTCCGCCTCTTCGCGCATGCCGGACGTGACACGGCTGACACCGCGGATCAGATCGACGGCCTTCTCACCGATCATGATGGTGGGCGCATTGGTGTTGCCGCCGATCAGCGTGGGCATGATCGACGCGTCGACAACACGCAGCCCGTCCAAGCCGTGCACACGCAGCTGCGAGTCGACCACGGCCATCTCGTCCTGGCCCATGCGGCAGGTGCCGACAGGGTGATAGACGGTATCGGTGCGCTGCCGCAGGATTGCGCGGATGTCGTCGTCGGTCCTCACGTGTGAGGTGAAGAGGTCGCGCGTGGCCCACTTGGCGAGTGCGGGCGTTTGCATGAGCCTGCGCGTGATCTTGAAGCCGGCCACCATGTCTTCGACATCGCGCGGGTCATCGAAGAAGGCCGGGTCGATGAGCGGTGCGGTAAGCGGATCGTTGCTGCGCAGCGTGACCGAGCCCGTGCTGCGTGGACGCAGCAGACAGACGTGGCACGAGAACCCATGGCCCAGGCGCAGGCGGCGCGCGTGGTTGTCGACCATTGCCACCACGAAATGCAGTTGGATGTCGGGGGCCTGAAGCTCGGGGCGCGTTTTCAGGAAGCCGCCGCCTTCGGCGAAGTTCGTCGTCAGCATGCCGCGCCGCTCGCGGCGAAAGCGCAGGATCTCGCTCAGCATGCGCATACTGCCGCGCAGCGAGACGCCTAGCGTGTCGAGACTGCCGGAACGGTAGCCGAAGACGAAGTCGGGATGGTCCTGCAGATTGCGCCCCACGCCCGGCAGGTGCTGAACGGTCTGGATGCCGACGCGTGCAAGTTCCTCTGCCGGCCCCACGCCAGACAGCATCAGCAGCTGCGGCGTCTGCAGCGCCCCGGCAGCCAGCACCACTTCGCGCCGCGCGCGCAACGTGCGTACCGTGCCGTTCTGCAGCATCTCCACACCCACCGCGCGCTTGCCTTCAAACAGGACGCGGCGGACTTGTGCGTGGGTTTCGACCGTAAGGTTGGCGCGTTGGCCGATGTGCGGGTGCAGGTACGCACGCGCCGCGCTCCACCGTTCTCCCTGCTTCTGCGTGACCTGGTAGATGCCGATGCCTTCCTGCTGCGCGCCGTTGAAGTCGTCCGTGAGCGGCAGGCCGGCCTGGCGGGCGGCTTCCAGATAGCGTGCCTGGAAGGGGTTGTCGCTGCGCAGGTCGCTGACATTGAGCGGGCCCTTGCGGCCATGCCAGGCGTTGTCAAAGCGCTCGTTGTGCTCGCTGAGGCGGAAGTAGGGCAGCACGTCGTCATACGACCAGCCGCTGTTGCCCAGCGACGCCCAGTGGTCGTAATCGCTGCGGTGGCCGCGAATGTAGACCATCGCATTGATGGCCGACGAGCCTCCGAGCGCCTTGCCGCGCGGCTGGTAGCCGATGCGCCCGTTAAGCCCCGCCTGCGGCACGGTATCGAACGCCCAGTTGTTGAGCTTGGTCGGCAGCATTGCGACCGAGCCCGTCGGCACCTTGACCACCATACCGTCGCCATGGCCGCCTGCCTCAAGCACGCAGACCGAGACGTTCGGGTCTTCGGACAACCGGCCAGCAACCACGCAGCCGCCCGAGCCGCCGCCGACGATGATGTAATCGAACTGTTGATTCATGATGTTTCTCTCGACAAGCAATTGCGGGGTCACGCAATGCGTGACAGCACGCGCAGCAGCCAGCTGAAGGTGTGGCCGTAGGGCGGGTGGAACAGCCCCGTACCGTTCAGGCGAGCCTGATGGAAAACCGGCTTGCACTTGCTGAAGGTGTCGAAGCCCCACTTGCCGTGGTAGGCGCCCATGCCGCTCGGGCCAACGCCGCCGAACGGCTGGCTCTCCTGTGCCAGATGCCACAGACAGTCGTTGATCGTCACACCGCCCGATACGGTTTCGCGCAGTGCGCGGTTGCAGCGCGATGCATCGTTACCAAACCAGTACAGCGCGAGCGGGCGTGCGTTGCGCTGGACGTACGCCAGCGCGTCGTCGAAGTTTGCGTATTCGACGATGGGCAGCACGGGGCCGAAGATCTCTTCGCGCATCAAACGCGTGGCGGCGGGTGCGCCGGTCACGAGCGTAGGCGGAAACTTGCGGGACGCCGCGTTGAACGCTTCGCCAGCCGGGTTGACCTCGATCACGCGTGCGCCTGCGGTGCGCGCCTCGCGGACCATCTCTGCCAAGCGCGCACGGTGGCGTTCGCTGATGATGGCGGTGTAGTCGGGGTTGGCAGTCAGACTCGGATAGAGCTTCGTGATTGCCCGCACCAGATGCGATGCGACGTTTTCTGCTGTACCTCCCGGCACGAGCAGGTAATCCGGCGCGACGCAGGTTTGCCCTGCATTCAGCAGCTTGCCGAACGCAATGCGTTGCGCTGCAACCGCGACATTGCACGACACATCAAGAATGGCTGGCGATTTGCCGCCGAGTTCCAGCGTCACCGGCGTCAAGTTGGCCGCCGCCGCTTGCGCCACGTCGCGCCCCACCTGGGTTGAACCCGTGAAGAACAGGTGGTCGAACGGCAGGCTGGCAAAGGCTTTGCCGAGTTCGACATCGCCAATGGCGACATCGAGTTCATCCGGGTTGAATATCTCGTGCGCCATCGAAGCGAGCAGCGCCGACAGCCGCGGCGTAAGCTCTGACGGCTTGATCAACACCCGGTTGCCGGCCGCAAGCGCGGCAAGCGCTGGCCCCAACGACAGTTGCAGCGGATAGTTCCACGGCGCAATGATGCCCACCACGCCCAGCGGCTGCGGCATGAGCCGGTTGTAGGCAGGGCGGAAGTGCAATGCGGTCGGCACACGCTGCGTGCGCATCCACTGCTTCAGGTGGCGCCGCGCATGACGGATGCCCGCGCGCACGACAAACACTTCGGCAAGCCGGGTTTCGTGCGCGGAGCGGCCCTGAAAGTCGGCGTCGATGGCACGCACGATGTCGGACTCGTGCGAGTCGAGCCAGGCCGCCAGTCGCTCAAGACGGGACAGGCGCGTGGCCAGTGTCGGGGCGGGGTCCAGCGCAAAAGCCTGGCGCTGGCGTTCAAAGCTGGCCACGAGCTCGGTTGGGGAGCCTTGCAGCATGGTGTCTCCTGTGCGACCTCGATTGAGAGATCGCAGCAACGGTTGTTTTTTTTAATGGTGCGTGGATGCGTGCCTGCGAGGCGGTCCCGGCACGCCGAAACGACCTCAGGCGGAATGCCGGCTGGCGCTCTTCTGTTCGTCTGCGGAGCCTGCCGTATTGCGTCTCGCATGTCCGGCGATCAGGTCGACCAGCAGCGGCACGACGCCCTCCGAGATGTCGTGGCCCATGCCGCGGATGGTGACCATCTCCGCATTGGGGATGGCAGCCGCTGTCGCGGCGCCCCCGCTGGTTGCCACCATCAGATCCCGATCGCCGTGCACCACCAGCGTCGGCACCCGGATACGGCGGACATCTGCCGTCCTGTCGCCCGACTTCAT
>NZ_JBFBKP010000105.1:0-11351 GCF_040702285.1 Arthrobacter sp. NPDC080086 | reverse complement strand
CGGGCGACCCGGGTCAGGAAGTCCGGGTCATGAACCGCCGCGACCGTGGTCAGGACTTCTTCCATCCGGGTCACGGTGGCCGTGTCGGTCAGGAGTCGGACCCGGTCCAGTGCCTGGGTGATGATGGTCGCGGACCGGGACGGGACCTCCCCTCCCGCGAACGCCGCGGCGAGTTCCTCATGAACGGCCGGGATCGGCTGGCCGGACAACCCAACACGGGGCAGGACTTCCCCGGCAAGGCAGAGGCGGCGGTGGGCTTCGGCGGCGCTGATCCGCAAGCGGTCCCGCAGGAAGTCCGTGGTCCGCCGGTACCCGTCACCCTCCGGCCCGCAGGTGATGGCTTCCGGGGCGGCACCTGGTCCGCCGGCCTCGTCCTCACCGGTCAGCCCCGCGCCGCCGCGCGTGGATGCTGCCGATATCGCCGCTTGGGTGCGCGTCCGGTCGACAGCGCCCGCCGCAACAACCTGGAGGAACTCCACGGCCCGGGCGAGCTCCTCCACATCCCCGGCGAAAGCCGCCGCCTCAGTGAAACCCAGCACCCCAGCGTCGTCGACCGCAGACGTGCAGAACTCCCGCAGCGAAGCAGCGATATCCCCCAACGCAATACCGCCGCACCCGCCAGCGACCGGTCCGGGGACCGGAAGAAACGAAACCGCAGCCGTTGCGTTCATGGGTTAATCCTGCCGCCGACCACTGACAATCAAGCCCGCGCAGGCAGGACGCATGCCCCAGTCACCGACCGGCCAGTGAGCCGGTAGATACGAAACCGCAGCCGTTGCGTCCATGACTCGACTATCCCGCCGACCACTGACAATTAACCTCGCCCAGGCGGGCCGCATGCGCCCGTCACCGACCGGCCAGTGAGCCGGTAGATACGAAAGCGCAGCCAGTGCGTCCATGACCCAATACTCTCGCCGGCCTCTGACAATTAAGCCCGCCCGCCAACCGGGGCAGCCAAGGCTGCCCACAACAACGCCCGCCAACCAAAAACCAGCACCAGCCCCGGAACCGCATAGATTGGTCCGGTGGAGAACGAAGAGGTCCTGGACGGCGGCAACTCGAGCGTCGTGGTGCGCGTGGGGGACACCGTCCGCCGCAACACCGGTCCATGGACACCCGCGGTACATGACTTCCTCCACGCCCTCCACGCCGGCGGCGTCACCAACGTCCCGGAAGCGCTCGGCCTCGACGAGCAGGGCCGCGAGATCCTCACTTTCGTGCCGGGCGACGTCGTCCGCTACCCACTCCCCGCCTGGATCTGGCACCCGGACATCCTCCGCGACGCCGCCACCATGCTGCGGAAAATCCACGACGCCGGAGCCCACCTCGCGGACACAAGCCGGCCCTGGCTTTTGGCCACCCACGAACCGGCAGAGGTGGTCTGCGCCAACGACTTCGCCCCCTACAACATGGTCTTCCGGGACCGGAAACTCGCCGGGGCTTTCGACTTCGACGCCGCCTCTCCCGGTCCCCGCATCTGGGACGTCGCCTACCTGGCCTATCAGCTGGTGCCCTTGATCGAGGGGACCGGTTCCGGGGAACCCGCGGAGGAGGAAAAGCAGGCCCGGCTGGACGACCTCATCGAGGCCTACGGCCAGCCCTTCGCCCACACCGACATTTTTGAGACTCTCGGCCGGCGGCTGCTGGAACTCGCGGAGTACTCCGACCAGCGCGCCGTCGAGACCGGACGCACGGAACTGCACGAGCATGCCGCGGGCTACCGCCGGGACAGCGCCCGGATGATCGCCCGCGCACAGGCGTCGGATGTGGCTGATCTCACGCCCTGAGGCGGGAAGCGGCCGCTGAAGGCGCCGGTTAATTCCTAAGACAGCAGCGCTCCCAATGCACGGACAACGCGCGGAAATCCACGGACAACGCACGGACCGGGCCGGGAAGCAGCAACGCAGACCAGGGAAAAGAGACGCACATGACCATCGCCCACGAAGAAGCAGTAATCGACGCCGAGGCGGTAGACGCCATCTTCGCCCAGGCACGCACCGCTAACGCCTTCACCGGCGAGGTCACCGACGAGCAGGCCCGCGCCATTTACGAACTGACCAAGTTCGGCCCCACCGCCTTCAACTCCCAGCCGCTGCGCATCACCTACGTCCGCTCGGACGAGGCCCGCGCCACGCTAGTGGACGCCCTGTCCGCCGGTAACCGCGCCAAGACCGCCTCCGCTCCGCTGGTCGCCACCCTCAGCACCGACACCGCTTGGCACGAACAGTGGGACGCCTTCCTCCCCGGTTACAACGCCCCGAAGGCCATGTACGACGCCTCCCCGGACCTCGCCGCCGCCACGGGCAACAACAACGCCCACCTGCAGGCCGGTTACTTCATCCTCGCCGTCCGCTCCCTCGGCTTCTCCGCGGGCCCCATGACCGGCGCCGACTTCGCCGCGATTGACGCCTCGTTCTTCCCCGACGGCAGCCAGAAGAGCTTCATGGTGGTCAACATCGGCCGTCCCGCCGAAAACGCCTGGGGCGCCCCGAAGCCGAAGTTCGCCTACGAGGACGTCGTCCGCACCGTCTAGCTCGGTGGCAGACTGGGCCCATGCGGAACCTGGTGGCCGTCGCCTTCGTAGAACCCGTCAGCGCGGGGCAGGTCTTCGCCCGCGACGCGTGGCCCCTGCACATCACACTGGTGCGCTTCGACGTCGCGGACCCGCCTGCGGAGGCAAAGGACGACGACGGCGGGTACCGGGCCCCGGCGTCGGGCGCAGCGCCCTCGGCGTCATCGCCCGTAAATCCGGAGACCGGTCCAACGGAAGCCGGTCCGTCGGAGACTGGCCCGCAGGAGACTGGCCCGCAGGAGACCGACCCGTTGGCGGACGAGGTCGCCCGGCGGATGGACCCGGTGGTGCGCGCCGCGCTCGGTGAGGTCCTCACGGCCGGGGAACCGGCCAACTTCGGCCGTAACGGCTCCATCCCGGTCACCCTGATCGAACCCAACGAGCGCCTGCAGCAGCTGCACGAAGGGCTGCTCGACATCGTCGAATCGCTGCACGGGCGGGTCGCCACCGGTGCCTACACCCGGTCCGGCTACCGCCCCCACGTCTCCCACCAGGGCGCCAAACTGCTGAAGACCGGTGACCGGCTGGTCCTCGACCGGGTCGCACTGGTGGACATGGCACCGGGCGGAACCCACAGTTCCCGCAAGGTCCTGACGCTGTGGGATGCCACATTGTGAATGAAGCTCTTCATTTGTATCCCGTGGTGCCATACTGGGGGCACATGGGGAGTCTGACACCGCTGAAATGGGGTCACCGGGTGCTGGCGGGAGAAAAAGCGGATGGTGCTTGATACGTCGACCCTGCGAGTTTCCTTGGCCGTCGTCACGCTGACGCTGCTCTTCCTCTTCTTCTTCATCACATACCGCAAAACCCGCTCGGCCTACAGCGCATGGTGGTGTTCCGCGCTGCTGCTGTTCCTCACCGGCTCCGCCTCCTATCTGCTGGACGGAACCGTGCATCAGGAATGGGCGAACCCGCTTGGGAACACCCTGCTGGTCGGCGGCGCCGGGGCCATGTGGGCGGGGGCCCGCTCGCTGCGCTCCACCAGTCCAAAGATCTGGTACCTGATCGCAGGTCCGGTTCTCACCGGTATCGTCTCCGTCCTCGACAACCCGGCCACGAATAACTGGTCCGGTGGCCCGGTGCTCCTCGGCCTCATGGCCCTCATGCTGGGGCTTTCCTCGCGCGAGCTCTTCCTCCTCGAGGTCGATTACTCCCGCGTCCACAGGCCGCTCGCCTATGGCTCCGCCCTGCTGACCATCTTCTACGTCGGCCGCCTGGTGGTATTCCTGCTACAGGGGCCGAACAGCCCGGTCTTCGAAACGTACTTCGGCTCGGTGGTGACCACCATCCTGACCACGATGGTTCTGGTGGTGGCCTCCTTCACCATGGTGGAGCTAAGCAACGAGCAGCTGACCCGTGACCTCCGGTCCCGGGCGACGATGGACGGCCTGACCGGGCTGCTGAACCGGACCGCGTTCATGGACCTCGCGGCCGAGGAACTTCGCCGGCTCAGCAACGCCCGGACGCCTGCAGCCCTGGTGCTCGCCGACCTTGACCACTTTAAGACTGTCAATGACCGGTACGGCCACGCCGCCGGCGACGTGGCGCTGCAGGCATTCGCGGAGGCGTGTACCGAATCGGTCCGCTCCACCGACCTGGTGGGCCGCTACGGCGGCGAGGAGTTCATCATGCTCCTGCCCGGCGTGAGCCCCGAGCGCGCCGAAGACATGACCGCTACCATCAGCAGGCGGCTGCAGGAAAAGCAGCCCCAGGTTGAGGCCAAGCTTCCCACCGTCAGCTATGGGATTACCGCCACAGGGGCGGGCCGGGCGGACCTGAAGGCCTTGGTGGAGTGCGCCGACGCTGCCCTCTACCGGGCCAAGACCCAGGGCCGCGACCAGTCTGTGCTGGCGGCCAGCCTCGGCGAGGAAGAGACCGCCGGCACCGTCTGAGCCGGCCGGGTCAGGAAACCGGGGCGCCGCAGCGCCCCGAGCGTCCGCCGAAGCGGACGCGCACGCCAGGCCCGGGGCGCCGCAGCGCCCCGGGGAACGGGTCAGGAGATGACCGAGTCCACCAGCGCCTTCGCCTCGGCCTGGACCTGCTTGAGGTGTTCCTCGCCCTTGAAGGACTCGGCGTAGATCTTGTACACGTCCTCGGTACCCGACGGGCGGGCCGCGAACCAGGCGTTCTCGGTGACCACTTTGAGCCCGCCGATGGCCGCACCGTTGCCGGGAGCCTCGGTCAGCTTGGCGGTGATCGTCTCGCCGGCCAGTTCCGTCGCGCTGACGTCCGAGGAGGAGAGCTTGCCCAGCGCGGCCTTCTGCTCGCGGGTCGCGGCCGCGTCGATCCGGGCGTAGACGGGGTCACCGAACTGGTCGGTCAGACCTTTGTACAGCTCCGACGGCGAGCTGCCCGTGACGGCGGTGATCTCGGAGGCCAGCAGGGCCAGCAGGATGCCGTCCTTGTCGGTGGTCCAGACGCTGCCGTCCATTTTGTTGAAGGAGGCACCGGCGGATTCCTCGCCGCCGAAGGCACCCTCGCCGGAGAGCAGTCCGGGGACGAACCACTTGAAGCCCACCGGTACCTCCACGAGCTTCCGGCCCAGGCTTTCGGCGACCCGGTCGATGATCGAGGAGGAGACGAGGGTCTTGCCGATCACGGACTGGGGGTTCCAGCCGGTGCGGTGCCGGTACAGGTAGTCGATGGCGACGGCGAGGTAGTGGTTGGGGTTCATCAGCCCACCCCGGCCGTTGACGACGGGCGTCACGATGCCGTGGCGGTCGGCGTCGGCGTCGTTGCCCGTGGCGATGTCGAAGGGGGCGGCGCCGTCCGCGCCCGCTCCCATCCGCTGGATCAGGGACGCCATGGCGGCGGGGGAGGAGCAGTCCATCCGGATCTTCTCGTCCCAGTCGAGGGTCATGAAGGCCCACTGCGGATCCACGGTGGGGTTCACCACGGTGAGGTTCAGGTGGTGGCGTTCGCCGATCTCGCCCCAGTAGTCCACGGAGGCGCCGCCCATCGGGTCCGCGCCGATCCGAACGCCGGCGTCGCGGATGGCGTTCAGGTCCAGGACGGAGGGCAGGTCGTCGACATAGCTGGAGAGGAAGTCGAACTTGCCGGTGGTGCCGGCGGCCATCGCCTCGGCGATCGGAACCCGCTTGACGCCGCGGAGGCCGTTTTCGAGCAGCTCGTTGGCGCGGTTGGCGATCCAGCCGGTCGCGTCGGTGTCCGCCGGGCCGCCGTGCGGGGGGTTGTACTTGAAGCCGCCGTCGCCGGGCGGGTTGTGGCTGGGGGTTACCACGATGCCGTCTGCCTGCGGGGCGCCGGCCGCGGCCTTGTTGTTGTGCGTCAGGATCGCGTGGCTGAGGGCCGGCGTGGGCGTGTAGCCGTGGCGGGCATCGATCAGCACGTGCACGCCGTTGGCGGCAAGGACCTCCAGCGCGGAATTCTGGGCCGGCTCGCTCAGGGCGTGCGTGTCCTTGGCCAGGTAGAGCGGGCCGGTAATGCCCTGCCCGGCGCGGTATTCCACGATTGCCTGCGTGATGGCGAGGATGTGCGGCTCGTTGAACGAGGCCTTGAGGCTGGAGCCCCGGTGGCCGGAGGTGCCGAACACCACCCGCTGCCCGGGGTCTTCGAGGTTCGGCGCGACGTCGTAGTACGCGTCGAGGAGCGCTGTGAGGTCAACAAGGTCCTGGGGTTGGGCAACTGTGCCCGCGCGGCTAGCCATGGCTCCAGCATGCCAGAACCGTGGGCCCGGTGGCACGGTTTGGTCGCAATGCGGCCGCGGGTGACGGCGGAAACGGCGGCGGGAGGGCGGCGGGAACGGCTGCCGCCCGGGCCGGCATCGCGGCGGTACGCTGGACGAACACACGTCAACAAGGGGAGTGCCATGACCGAGCAGACCGGGCAAGGGTACGACGGCGGCTACCGCGGTCAGGTGCCGCCGATGCCACCGTCCGCGCCCCACCAGGGAGGCCTCGCCGGCGGTTACGGCCCTGCCGGCTCGGGTATGGGCGGCCCCGGCGCCTACGGACCCCCGGACTACCGGGGAGGCGTCCGGCAGCAGCCTCCCGCCGTCGACGCCTACGGCCAGCCGCTCTACTACCCGGTGCCCGCGGCCCCGAAGGGCCTCAGCATCGCCAGCCTCTGCTGCGGCATCGCGGCCTTCCTGGGCCTGGGATTCTTCCTGCTCCCGCAGCTCGCCGCCGTGCTGCTGGGGCACCTGGCCCTGCTCCGCGAACCGGGCGGCCGCGGCCTGGCCATCGCCGGACTGGTCCTCGGCTACATCGCGATGGCCATCACGCTGCTGGTGGTCATCGTCCTGGGCGTCGCCTTCTCCAACGCGGAGTTCGTCACCCGCTAAGGGCCTCCAGCAGCCGCCCGGCGTTGGCCTCCAGCCAGTCGCGCCGGCGCAGGATCAGTCCGCCCACGCCCTCATCCCACATCCTGGCCCAGCCGCCGCCGAGCGTCCGGGCCCGCTCCTGCATCCGGCCGTAGCTCAGCTCCGCCGCCTCGATGCCCAGGGCGGGCACCCGGCGTCGTTCTTCCGGGGTCCAGCCGTAGGCGTCGGCGAAGACGCGGAGCCGGTGGAAGGGGTCCGTGCCGGCCCAGCCGGGCCAGACGTCCTCCGGGGCCAGCAACGGCACCCAGTGCATTGCCGCGTTGTACGAATCACGCAGGGCAGTGGTGGGACCGGCAAGGTCGAAGTCCACCAGCCCCGCGGCCAGGCCGTCCCGGACCACTACGTTCTGCGGCGTCACGTCCAGGTGGCACACGAGGACCGGGCCGTCGGAGGCTGTGGCGCCGGAATCAGGAACAGGGAACGGCCGGTCCGGGAACGGGTGGGCGTCCGGGACGAAGCCGGCGGAGGCCCAGTGCAGCCGGCGGACCAGCCGGGCTACGGAGGCCAGCAGCTCCTCGGACTGCACCCAGGGTTCCGGCTCGGCCCCGGCGCACGACCCCGGCAGGTAGGTCAGCACGTCCCGGCCCTGAGCGTCGCGGCCCAGGAACCGGGGCGAGCCGTCGAACCCGGCGTCCTCCAGCCAGTCCAGGTACGCCGCGACGGCGAGGCTCTGGGGCTGGTGCGGCCGGCGGATGGTCCCGCCGACCCGCACCACGCCCTCAGTAACATCGCCCGCCGGCATGAGTTCGACGTCGGACGCCTCGCCGGGAGCGGGGACGTAGACGCGCGCCTCAACCGGCGGGCGATGCGGGGTGCTCATTCGGCCTAGCGTACGCCGCCCATGAGCTTCTTGATGGCCGGGGATGCGGCCGCGAGGCCGACCGCCAGGACCATCGCGGTGCCGCCGACGCCGATGAAGTACGGCAGCTCATCGTCAGGGTTGTAGAGGCCCGAGAGGATGCCGGCCAGCGTGGTTCCGAGCGACACCGACAGGAAGAACAGCGCCACCATCTGGGTGTGGAACGCCTGCGGGGCCAGCTTGGTGGTCACGGACAGGCCGATCGGGGAGAGGAACAGCTCCGCGAGGGTGAACAGGAACAGGATCCCGATCAGCGCCAGCAGCGGGGTCTTGCCGCCGCCGGCCAGCGGAATGAACGCCAGGAACGCCAGGCCCATCACGAACAGGCCGATGGAGAACTTCAGCGCCGAGCCGGGCTGCTTGCGGCCCAGCCGGGTCCACAGCGCGGCCATGACGCCGGCGAAGATGATGATGAACACCGGGTTGATCGACTGGACCCAGGCGGCGGGCATTTCCCAGCCGAAGAGGTTCCGGTCCAGCTTCTCCTCCGAGTACACGGCGATGAAGGTGAACTGCTGCTGGAAGAGGGCCCAGAACGCGGCCGAGGCGATGTACAGGGGGATGAACGCGGTCACGCGGCCGCGCTCCAGCGTGGTGACCTTCTTGCTGCTGTAGATCAGCACGAAGTACAGCACCGAGGCGCCGATCGCGGCGTAGGCCATGGACATGGCCAGGTTATTGGCGTTGACCGCGCCCGTGCCCAGCAGCAGGGCGATGACGACGACGATCGCCGCGAAGATCAGGCCGTAGCGGGTGCGCTGGGTGGCCGGCAGCGGGTTGGGGACGCGGTGCGCCTCGGCCGGGAGCTTACCGCGGCCCATGGCGTAGATGCCCAGGCCGATCGCCATGCCGATGGCGGCCGCGCCGAAGCCCCAGTGGAAGCCCTGGCTTTCCTGCAGCCAGCCGGTCACCAGCGGGCCGATCAGGCCGCCGGTGTTGATGCCCATGTAGAAGATGGAGAAGCCGGCGTCGCGGCGTTCGTCCTTTTCCCGGTACAGGCTTCCCACCAGCGCGGTGGCGTTGGCCTTCAGGCCACCGGAGCCGATGCCAACGAGCACCAGGCCGGTGATCAGGCCGGGGATGCCCGGGATCAGCGCCAGGCCGATGTGGCCGGCCATGATCATGATCGCGGAACCGAAGAGGACCCGCTCGGAGCCGAAGAGCCGGTCGGCGAGCCAGGCGCCGAGGATGGTGGAGAGGTAGACGCCGCCGCCGTACGCGCCGACCAGGCTGGCGGCGAGGGCCTTGTCGATCTCGAGGCCGCCCTGGGTGGCCGAGAAGTACATGTAGTACAGGAGGATGCCCTGCATTCCGTAGAAGGAGAATCGCTCCCACATTTCTACGGAGAAGAGGCTGGCCAGCATTTTCGGGTGGCCAAAGAATGAGGTGTCGCCCGGCGTAGTCGCGGGGGGATCAGCTAAATGAGTTGTGCTCATTTACTTAATGCTGACACCGGAGCTCGGGATTGTCACATTCGGAACGGCCCCGGCGCAAGTCAATACCGGGGTGTTTCGCGATGTTTCCGCACGTGGATCCGCTAGTCGGCGTCGAACAGGATGACCTGCCGAACGGCCTTCCCGTCGGCCAGCTGGTCCATGGCCTCGTTGATCCCGGACAGGCTGATCCGCGAGGTGATGAGCTCCTCCACCGGCAGCTTGCCCTCCCGCCAGAGCCGGGCGTAGGTGGGGATGTCGCGGGCCGGGACCGCGGAGCCGAGGTAGCTGCCCACGATGGTCCGGGCCTCCGCCGTGATGGTCAGCGGGGAGAGGTGCGCGAGAGCGTCCGGGGCGGGCAGGCCGGCCGTGACGGTGGTGCCGCCGACGGCGGTGGCCGCGAACGCGGTCTCGAAGGCGCGCGCGCTGCCGGCGCACTCGATGACGAAGCGCGCCTTCACGCCCAACTCGGACAGTTCCTGCGGGGCGTACGCCTCGTGGGCTCCGAGGCGACGGGCGTGTTCCAGCTTCTCCGGGAGCGTATCAACGGCGATGATGCGGGAGATCCCCTGGGACACGGCGGTGATCAACGCGGCCATGCCGACGCCGCCCAGGCCCACGATCATCACGCTGTCCTCGGGGCGCGGTTGCGCGGCGTTAAGGACGGCCCCGCCGCCCGTGAGGACGGCGCAGCCGAGGACAGCGGCGATGTCGGCGGGAATGTCGTCGTCCACGGGGACGGCGGAGGCGCGGTCGACCACGGCGTGGCTGGCGAAGCCGGAGACGCCGAGGTGGTGGTGGACGGGTTGGCCGTCCCGGCTCAGGTGTCGGCTGCCGTGCAGCAGGGTGCCCTCGTTGTTGCTCTTGGAGCCGGCGGTGCAGGGGAGTCGGCCGTCGGCGGCGCAGTTTTCGCACTGTTCGCAGCGGGGCAAGAAGGACATCACCACACGCTGGCCGGGCGCCAGGTCCGTGACCTCGGCGCCGACCTCGACCACCCGGCCGGCCGCCTCGTGGCCGAGGAGCATCGGGACGGGCCGGACGCGGTTCCCGTCCACGACGCTGAGGTCCGAGTGGCAAATGCCCGCGGCCTCGAGCTTGACCAGGATTTCGGTGGGGCCGGGGCCGGTAAGTTCCAGGTCCGCGATGCTGATGGGTTTGGACTCCGCGAACGGCCGGGACCGGCCGATCTCCTCAAGCACTGCTCCGGTGATCTTCATCGATCCCTCTTCCGTCCTCGGGGCCGCCAGTGGCCGTGTCCGCTCCAGTAAACCGCAGGCGGGGGCGGCCGGGAAATCCGCGTCGCCGGCCCGGTGGTTCAGAAAGCCGGCGTCAGTAGCCCAGTTGCGCCGCGACCTGCAGGAGCAGGGCCTCCGAACCCATCGGCCCGACCAGCTGGATGCCCATCGGCAACCCTTCGCCCGGCCGCCCGCCGGTCCAGTGCACAGGGATGCTGATGGCAGGGAGCCCGCAGACGTTGATCATGGAGGACCAGGGCGCGAACTGGCACTGCCGGCGGTAGTCCTCGTCGGCGTCGCCGGCCCACTCCGCGGCGGGCCAGTACCCGTCGCCGTGCACGGCCCCGGTGAACCAGCCCACCGGGCGCGGGGTCTGCGCCAGCGCGGGCATCAGCATCAGGTCCCACGCCCCGTACTGGGCCAGGGTGTCCCGCTGGAAGGTCCGCAGGAAAGACAGGGCCTCCTCCAGCTTGGCCGCGCTCCGCTGCTGCGCGCGGCGCCGGAACGTCCGGGTCAGCGGGGTCAGCAGCGGTTCGCGCTGCGGCGGGATCCGGGCGCTTCCGACGCCGGCCGTCCAGGCGGTAGTGAACGCCGCCGGATACCGGTTGTCGTACCGGATGGACGCCTCGCCGGTCCGGTGCCCGGCCCGCTCCAGCAGGTCGATTCCCGCGGCCAGCGCGGCCAGGGCCTCGGGCTCGGGGGCGATCGGGTAGGCGGCCTGCCACGGGCTGTCCAGGCTGACGCCGATCCGGAGCGGGGGAGGGGCCTGCCCGGTGCGCTCCAGATACCCGGGCCGGCCAGGCTCGGGCGGTGCGAGGGCGTCCAGCAGGAGCGCGGCGTCGGCGGCGGAGCGCGACAGCGGCCCGGCCACCACCAGCCCGGCCCGGTCGCCGGGGCTCTCCCCGGC
>NZ_JBFBKP010000104.1:0-11453 GCF_040702285.1 Arthrobacter sp. NPDC080086 | reverse complement strand
GGGTGATCATGCCGTAGATGAGCAAAACGATGATCGAACCAACGATCGCCAGCAGCCAAGTGGTCAGCGAGAAGAAGTCCTGCAGACCGGTGCCGGAGTACTGGATGGAGCCGTACCGGAACAGGTGCGCGGCCAGCCGCAGGATAAGGACGCCCACCACGAGGAGTTCCACGATGATGATCACCGACTCCAGCGGGCTGAGGGTGCCGAATGCGTTCCGCAGCAGGCCCGTGACCGGGGCGGACATCGGGAAGTAGGTGAAGACCTGCACGATCGGTGCCTGCGGGTCGGAGATGATCAGGCTGATCGCGTAGAACGGCACAAAGATCAGCGCCATCAGCGGCCCGAAGATGGTGCCGGCGTCCTTGGTGGTGGGCATGACGGCGCCGATCGCCACCAGCACGCCGGTGAAGACGGTGAAGCCGCCCAGCAGCAGGAGCGCCCCCACCACCATGGGTCCGGGTTCGAAGGTGATGGTGGACAGGTCCAGGGCCGGGAGCGCCAGCTTGTCGCGGAAGAACAGGAAGCCCACGGCCACCGGCGTCAGCAGCACCAGGATCTGCACCGCGCCCACCATGAACAGCGCGGCCACCTTGCCGATGATCAGGGTGGTGGGGTTCAGGGTGGTCAGGATCATTTCTGTGACCCGGTTTTCCTTCTCCTCCAGGGTGCTGCTGAGCATCTGATTGGAGAGCAGGATGATCGAGACGTAGAAGATGACCAGGAACATCAGCGGCGGGATCGCGGAGCCGATGCCACCGGTCAGGCGGCCGTCCTTGAAGGTCTGCGCCTCGGTTTTAACGTCGCCGCTGGCCGCCGCGGTGAGCTGCGGGGAGCCGACGGCGGCCTGCGCCGAGACGGTCAGCAGCTGCTTGGCGACGGCGTCGTACTTGCCGTTCTCGAAGATGCCCCGGTCCGCGCCGTAGATTTTCACCGTCTGCGTCGCCGGTTCGGCGGGGAACGCGAAGTAGGCGTCGCTGCGGCCCTGCTTCACGTCGCGGATGGCCGTCTCCGCGTCCGACGCCTTCGTGCCCCCGATGGCCCGGGCGATGGTGTCCGAGACCAGCCGGGAGTCATCGGTGTAGGTGAAGGAGAAGGACGCGGTCTTCTGCGCGTCGGAGCGGGCCTCGGTGGAGGTGTTGCTCAGGTAGACCAGGGCGAACACGATGGCGATGACCACCGGGATGGCCAGGGTGGCAATCCAGAAGCCGCGCTTCTTCAGCGTCCGGGTGAACTCGAACGCGATCACGGTGCGCAGGTTGTGCCGGGCGAAGGGCCGGCGCGGCGGGACCGGGGCGGGGGCGGCCTTGGCGGGCGCCTCGGGGAGGGTGCTGTGGTGGGTCATCGGGTCCGGGCCTCCGCTAGTTCGTGCTGTTGGCCGTAGACCTTGATGAAGACCTCATCCAGGGACGTCCGGGCGCTGGTGAAGGAGCGGACCGCCACTCCATGGTCGATGAGTTCGCGCAGCACGGCCGCCTCGTCCGTCCCGCCGCGCGGCGAGAGTTCGGCGTTCCCTCCGGCGTCGCTGACGACGTCGTAGCGCGCCGACGCGGGCAGGGTGCCGGAGTAGCTGAGCCGGTAGCGGGTGCCGCCGAACTGCTCCTGGACCTCGGAGACGGTGCCGTAGGCGCGGGCCGTGCCGTCCTTGAGCAGGATGACCCGGTCGCAGAGCCGCTCCACCTCCTCCATCTGGTGGGTGACCATGATGACGGTGGCGCCGGAGAGTTTTTGTTCGTCGATGATGTCCATCAGCAGCCGCCGGTTCACCGGGTCGAAGCCCTTGGTGGGTTCGTCCAGGATCAGCAGCTCGGGGTCGTTCATGATGGTGACGCCCAGCTGGACCTTCTGCTGCTGGCCGCCGGAGAGCTTGTCCAGCCGGGTGGCGGCCTTGTCGCCGAGGTCCACCCGGTCCAGGTACTCGCGGGACCACGCCCGGGCGCGGGACTTGTCCAGGCCCTTGAGCCGGCCGAAGTACACCATGACGTCCAGCACGGATTCCTTTTTATAGAGGCCGCGTTCCTCCGGCAGGTACCCCAGCCGGGCGCCGTCGCGAGGGCTGAAGGGTTTCCCGCCGATGTGCAAGGTGCCGGCGGTGGGCTGGTAGATGCCCAGTAGGGCCCGCAGCGTGGTGGTCTTCCCACTGCCGTTGCTGCCTAGAAAGCCGAATGTTTCCCCGGCCCGGACGTCGAAGGACAGGTCACGGATGACCGTCTTCTCGCCAAAGTCCATGCGGAAGTCTTGAATATGTACCAGCGGCTCCGGTGCCGCGCCCCCCAACGTCATGCGGCCATTTTAGCCGCCGGCAGCCGACGTGAGGTGCCGTAGGTTCCCCCGGCGTGGCCCGCGCGAGCCTTGCAGGCCCAAGCACGGCAGGCCGGCCCGGCCGCCCTAGGGTCAGGCCGGGGGTCAGGCCGCGGGGGTCAGCTGGTACGCGTAGATCAGCGGCGCGTCGACGCTGGAGGCGCTGATCGCCACGGTCCCGGCGGCCGGGACCTTGATGGTGGCGGCCTCGCGACTGCCGTTGCAGGCCGCTCCCGCCTCCGCCAGCTGTTTGCCGTCCAGGCTGACGGCGAAGAATTCCTTGCCGCCGCCGTCGCAGCTCATGGTCAAGGTGTAGGTGCCGGCCCCCAGGGTGGCGCTCTGCACCACGGGGGTGCGGTTGAGGATCTTCCCCGCGTCCGAGAGGACGATCCCGCTGGCGGAGGGCAGTGCCGTGGCCTTCCATGCGTTCGCATCCGTTGATTCCACCGACGTGACGGGCGCGCAGGCGGAGGCGCCGAGGACGACGGCGGCGCCGGCTGCCGCGGCGTACGCCCCGTGGAGCAGGCGGCGCGGGACAGGCATCGGGGAAGCAGTGGGCATGATTCCAACTTACCGGGTCCGCAGCAGGACCGATGGCCGCCGACCGCACCCTTGAACTTGACGCGGCGTCAAGATTTATCCTCGAAGAAACGGCCCGGCAGGGCCGTCGGGAGGGACCAAGTGGAGGGAACCGGCATGGAATGGTCCGTGCAGCAGCTGGCCAGGCTGGCCGGCACCACCAGCAGGACGCTTCGGCACTATGACGCTGTCGGCCTGCTCAAGCCCAGCCGCACCGGCGCCAACGGCTACCGCTACTACAACCACGCCGCGCTGCTCCGGTTGCAACGGATCCTGCTTCTGCGGGAACTGGGGCTCGGACTGCGGGCGATCGCCGACGCGCTGGCCCACGAACAGCAGGCCGAACGCGCGCTCGCCGGGCATCTGCGCTGGCTGGTCCAGGAACAGGACCGCCTGGCCCGCCAGATCGCCTCGGTCCGGCGCACCCTCGAGGCAGTGACAAAAGGAGAGGACATCATGGCAGAGGCAATGTTCGACGGATTCGATCACACCCGCCACCGGGCCGAGGTCGAGGAACGCTGGGGCAAGGAGGCCTACGGCCGGGCGGACGCCTGGTGGCGGGGAATGGGCGGCACGGACCAGGACGCGTGGAAGCGGGCCGCCGAACAGCTCAGCGCCGACTGGCAGGCCGCGGCGGAGTCCGGCGGGGCCCCGGACAGCCCGGCGGCCCAGGACTTGGCCGCCCGCCACGTCCGCTGGCTTGCCGCCATCCCCGGAACCCCGGCGGCGGACGGCGGCGCCGGGCTGAAGGCCTACATCCGGGGCCTGGGGGAGCTGTACGTGGCGGATCCGCGGTTCGCCGCGAACTACGGCGGTGCGGCCGGTGCGGCCTTCGTCCGGGATGCGCTGCGGGTGTTCGTCGAGGGGCAGCCTTAGCCCGGCCGGTGAGCTAAGCCGGAGGTCCCGGGCCGCGCCTAAACTTGACCGGTGACCTCCTCGACTCTTTTCACCGCCGGCAACACCCCCGATGCCCCGCGCAGCGACCTCCCGGACCTGACCGAGGCCCTCGCCCGCGACCTGCTGGCCATCGGCTACACCGTCGACGGGGTCGCCGCGTTCCTCGGTGAGGCCGCCCACGCCGCCCTGGCCCGGGACCAGCTCATCCCGGCCCTGATCGCCGTCGACGACGCCGTCGCTGCCGACCCGGCCGCCGCCGCGCTCGCCGCCGTCGTCCGCCTCTGGCTACTGGCCGAACCGCAGACCGCTGCCGCCCTCGACGCCGCCCTGCCCTCGGTGGGCGCCGCCGGCCTCGGCGAACTCGGCCTCGTGGAAGGGGCGGAGGATGACCTGGTCCGGGCCCGTGTGGACCTGCGGCCCTACGGCTGGGACCCGGCGACGGATGAGGAAGGGCAGCCGAACGGGGGCGCCGACCTCTGGGTAGCCAGCGACCTGGCCGCGCACCAGAGCCCCGGCGTGCTGCGCCGCGACCATGTGCTCGGAATCGGCCAGGCATCCACCACCCTGGTCCAGGTCACCGCCCGGCGGCACGTGGCCCGGGCCCTGGACCTCGGTACCGGCTGCGGCGTCCAGACTTTCCACCTGCTCCACCACGCCGAGCACGTCACCGCCACGGACATTTCCGACCGCGCACTAGCCTTCACCCGCTTCAACCTGGTCCTCAATGCCCGGGAGCTGCACCTGGACCCAGAGGACCTCGGCGGCCGCGTCACCCTGCGGCGCGGGTCGCTGCTGGAACCGGTCGTTGGGGAGGAGTTCGACCTGGTGGTCTCCAACCCGCCGTTCGTGATTACCCCGCGCACCGCGGGGGAATCGACGGCGGACCAGTTCACCTACCGCGACGGTGGCCTGCCCGGCGACGAGATCGTCGCCGCCCTGGTCCGGGACCTCCCCTCCGTCCTGGCGCCCGGAGGCACCGCGCAGATGCTGGGCAACTGGGAAGTCCCGGCCGGCCAGGATTGGTCCGCCCGGCCGCAGCAGTGGGCCCCGGAGGACGCCGATGTGTGGTTCATCCAGCGCGAGCAGGTGGGTCCCGAGCAGTACGCCGAAACCTGGCTGCAGGATGCCTCCGAGGGCCGGGACCGGGACCTGTACCGCCGTTCCTACGCCGCCTACCTGGACGACTTCGCCTCCCGCGGCGTCACCGCGATCGGCTTCGGCATGATCTTCCTGCGCCGCCCTGCCGCGGAAGCAGGACCGGTGCTGCGCCGCTTCGAGGAGATCACCTACCCGATCGAGCAGCCCGTGGGGCCGCACCTCGGGGCGGCGGTGGAACGTGCCGACTGGCTCGCCGGCCACGACGTCGAGGCGGCGCACCTGCTCGTGGCCGACGACGTCACGGAGGAACGGCACCAGCGGCCCGGCGCCGAGCACCCCGGCGTGATCCTGCTGCGCCAGGGTGCCGGCCTCCGCCGCACCAACCTGTTGAGCACGGAACTGGCCGGCTTCGTCTCAGCGTGCGACGGCGAGCTCACCGCCGGGCAGATCGCCGGGGCGCTCGATGCCCTCCTGGGCGGGCACGAGGGCCACGACAGCGGCACCTTCCGGCAGGGGCTGCTCGACGACGTCGCCAACCTGGTCCGGGACGGCTTCCTGATTCCTGCCTGATTGGGTCCCGACTGATTGTTCCGTGCCCGGGATCCGCAGGACCACCACCGCCACGGCCGCCGCGACCAGCACTCCCGCGGTGCCCGTGGCGAAGAAGTTGGTGCGGACCGGCAGCGCCGCACCGAGGAGGCCGCCGAGGGCCAGCGCCGCAATTGACACTGCCCGCGTCATCCCGCCAAGGATCGCCATCGCCTGACCGCGCCCGGTCTCCGGAATCCGGAGGATGGTGATCGCCCCGAAGCAGGCGTTCAGGACGCCGCACGCCGCGCCGGTCGCGGTGTAGGCGGCAAACAGCCACGCCACCGTGGGCACCAGGGCCGTCGCCCCAAGGAGGGCCGAGGTCAGCACCATCGCCGCCAGCAGCGCCCGGAGCCGGTTCCGTCCGTTCCCGATCCGGCCGGCGACGGCCGCGCCGGCGGCCATGCCCAGCCCGAAGGCCGCGGCCAGCAGCCCGTACTCCGCCTCGCTGGCGCCCAGTTCGCCGCGGGCCAGGAACACTTCGAGGACGTTGGTGGCCTCGCCGGCGACGATGAAGAACATGGCGCCGAGCACCAGCGCCCACACCAGGACGTCCCGCCGGAGCAGGCGCAACCCGTCGAGCAGCGCCGGGGCAGGCCGCCCCGCGCGTTCGGCGGCCGTGCCGCGCCGGGTGCGGATCAGTAGGGCACCGGCTCCCATTGCGAGGTAGCAGCCGCCGGCCACCGCCACCACCAGCCCGGGGCCGCCCCAGCCGGTCAGCAGGCCGCCCGCGGCCGGCCCCGCCATGCCGGCGATCATGGTGGTGGCCTGCATGGTGCCCACGGCCTTGGGCGTGCGCTCCTCGCCAACAATCCGGGGCAATAGGGCCTGCCAGGTGGGGCCCGCCACGGCCTGAGCCGCGTCCAGCAGGAAGGTCATGGCAAACAGCAGCGGAAGGTTCAGGGCACCCTCCCGCAGCCCGAAGGCCATCCCCGCCACCGCCGCGGCGCTGGCCAGGGATGCCGCCGTCGCCAGCGTGCGTGAATCCCGGGTGTCTGCGAGCCGCCCGGCCCAGGGGGCCAGGAGGACCAGGGGCAGGGCCGAGCAGGCCAGGTAGGCGGCCACCAGCCACGGCCCGGCGCCGGGACCGTTGCCCGCGGACTCCGCCTGGAGCCGAAGCATGACGGTGACGACGACGGCGCCCATGCCGACGGCGGCGAAGAAGCGGGAGCCACTGGCGAGCAGGAAGTCGTGGTTGCGCCACAAGGGGCCGGCCGGCCCGGAGGCTTTATGAAGTGTTTCTTTCATAACTGGACCATAGATCCGCGCTGGGTAAGTGTCAAGCATTCCTTTCATAGTTTGGAAACCGTCGCTAGACTGGGGGAGTGAAGACAGAGAACCCGCCGGCGGATTCCGCCGAGGCGCCGGCCGGCAAGCGCAGGCCGCGCCCGGAACAGAAGGTGGAGATCACCGACCCCAAGGCCATCCGGGCCCTGGCCCACGCCGCGCGGCTGGAAGTGATCTCGGAGCTGTACTCCACCCAGGTCAGCCGCACCGCCACGGAGCTTGCGGCACAGACCGGTCTGACCCCCAGCGCCATGAGCTACCACCTGCGGGCCCTGCAGAAGTGGGGGATCGTGGTGCCCGCGGCCACCGCCGGGGACGCACGCGAGCGCCGCTGGAAGGCCGCCGGAACGGACTTCACCATCAAATCCGGCGGCGGACCGGCTAGCCCGGAATTCGCCGTCCTGGATCTGGAACTGGACGCCTACCGCCGACGGGTCAAGGCGCACGCCGAGGCCCGGGATGAGCAGCGGCGGCGCGGCGAATCCGGGGAACCGCCCGCCTCGGTGGTGCTGGCCAGCAACTTGCTCTATCTCACGCCGGCCCAGCGTGCCGAGCTGACGGAGCGCATCTTCGGGCTGCTGCGCGACTACGAACTCGAGGCGCCGGACGCGATCCCGGACGGGGCCGTCCGGATGGCCACCATGTGGTCGATGATTCCCGACGACCGCGGCGGCCCCGCGGCCATTTGAAAACTCCCTGAAAGCCCCCAACGAACGGAAGAGTGTCCGTGACCGCACCGCTTGCCCCCATCCACGTGGACGAATACCTGCCGCACCCGCCGGCGGCCGTCTGGCGCGCCCTGACCGAGCCGCCCCTGATCGCCGACTGGCTCATGGACAACAATTTCGAACCGGTCGTCGGGCACGACTACATCATGCGCGGGACCCCGGTCCCGGCCGTCGGCTTCAGCGGCCTGGTCGCCAGCCGTGTCCTGGACGTCCGGGACGGGCGCCTGCTCCGGATCTCATGGCGGGACGCTGAAGCGGGGAACGACCTGCAAAGCACCGTCACCTGGACCCTCGCCCCGGAGGGAACGGGGACGCGGCTGGCTATGGTCCACGAGGGATTCGACCCCGCGGAGCCCAGCCACGCCGTCGCCCACCGCATCATGGCCGGAGGCTGGCAGGGCCACCTGCTGACACGGCTGAAGGAGACCCTCGGCCGCATCGCAGCCTAGCCTCACAGCAGCGGCGGCACGGGTCCGAAGCCGCCGCGCATTTGTGCATCAATGCGCGGTATTCCGCAAAATATGGTGAACTAGGCGGATATGGGCGGTTCTGCCCGAGCAACCTTTTTTCTGTAGGAGCACCGTGCCAAGCAAGGCCCCCACCGGCAAGAAACTCGTGATTGTGGAGTCTCCGGCCAAGAGCAAGACCATCGCCAAGTACCTGGGCGAGGGCTTCATTGTCGAGGCCTCCATCGGTCACATCCGTGACCTCCCGCAGCCCTCGGAGCTCCCCGCGGAACTGAAAAAGACCTCGGTGGGCAAGTTCGCCGTCGACGTCGACCACGACTTCAAGCCCTACTACGTGGTCTCCCCGGACAAGAAGAAAAAGGTCGCCGAACTCAAGGCCCAGCTCAAGGGCGCCGACGCGCTCTACCTCGCAACCGATGGGGACCGCGAGGGCGAGGCCATCGCGTGGCACCTGCTGGAGGTCCTCAAGCCCAAGGTCCCGGTGTACCGGATGACCTTCGGTGAAATCACCAAGGAAGCCATCCACCGCGCCATGGACAACCTGCGCGACGTGGACCAGGACCTGGTGGATGCCCAGGAAACCCGCCGCGTGCTGGACCGGCTCTACGGCTACGAGATCTCCCCGGTGCTCTGGCGCAAGGTGGCCCGCGGGCTCTCCGCCGGCCGCGTGCAGTCCGTCGTGACCCGCATGGTGGTGGACCGGGAACGCGAGCGGATGGCCTTCAAGGCCGCCTCCTACTGGGACCTGACCGGCCAGTTCGGCACCGACGCCGGAACGGCTTCCTCGTTCAAAGCAAAGCTCGCGTCCGTGGACGGCTCGAAGGTCGCCAGCGGCCGGGACTTCAACGACGACGGCGAACTCACCGCCCGCGGCGTCGTCCACCTGAACCAGGAACTCGCCCTGTCCCTGGCCTCCGGCCTGCAGGAGGCGGAATTCCGCGTCCGCTCCGTCGACACCAAGCCCTACACCCGCCGCCCCACCGCGCCGTTCACCACCTCCACCCTGCAGCAGGAGGCCGGCCGTAAGCTGCGCTTCTCCTCGAAGAGCACCATGCAGGTGGCCCAGCGGCTGTACGAAAACGGCTACATCACCTATATGCGTACCGACTCGAACGCGCTGAGCAACGAGGCCATCACGGCCGCGCGGCGCCAGGCGTCCGAACTGTACGGCCCCGAGTACGTCCCGGCCTCGCCCCGCGTGTACAGCGGCAAAGCCGCCAACGCCCAGGAGGCGCACGAGGCCATCCGCCCCGCCGGCGACTCCTTCCGCACCCCGGCGCAGGTGGCCAAGCAGCTCTCCGGCGACGAGTTCCGCCTCTACGAGCTGATCTGGAAGCGCACCGTCGCCTCCCAGATGGCCGACGCCAAAGGTTCGACGGCGACCATCCGCCTCGGCGCGATCGCCACCGACGGCCGGGATGCCGAATTCTCCGCCTCCGGCACCGTCATCACCTTTCCCGGCTTCCTCGCCGCCTACGAGGAAGGCAAGGACGAGAGCCGCGGCGACGACGACTCGGACGAGGCCCGCCGGTTGCCGAATGTGGCCAAGGACGACGTCCTCACCGCAGCGGACATCACCGCCGTCGGCCACGAGACCTCGCCGCCGCCGCGCTTCACCGAAGCTTCGCTGACTGCCGAGCTGGAGAAGAAGGGCATCGGCCGCCCGTCGACCTACGCCTCCACCATCTCCACCATCCAGGACCGCGGCTACGTCCGGAAGCAGGGCTCCGCGCTGGTTCCGAGCTGGATCGCGTTCTCCGTGGTCCGGCTGCTGGAGCAGCACTTCCATGACTACGTGGACTACGACTTCACCGCCGACATGGAAGCGGACCTGGACAAGATCGCCAACGGCCAGGAGGCCGGCCCGTCGTGGCTGAAGCACTTCTACTTCGGCGCCGACGGCAAGCCGGGCCTGCTGAGCATCGTTAACAACCTCGGCGAGATCGACGCCCGGGAGATCAACTCCATTCCGATCACGGACGGCATCACCCTGCGCGTGGGCAAGTTCGGACCGTACCTGGAGAGCTCCGTCCCCACCGTGGACCCGAAGACCGGCGAGGTCGTCGAGTCGGCCCGGGCCAACGTCCCCGAGGACCTCGCCCCGGACGAGCTCACCGCCGCCAAGGCCGTGGAACTGATGGAGACCGCCGCCCCCGAGGAACGCGTCCTCGGCGTTGACCCGCACACCGGACACACGGTGGTGGCCAAGAACGGCCGGTACGGCGCCTACGTCACCGAGATCATCCCGGAGATGACCGAGGAACAGCTGGCCAGCCTGCCGGTGGAGTACTACAAGAACGGCAAGCCCAAGCCGCCGAAGAAGCCGGTCAAGGCCAAGCCGCGCACCGGCTCCCTCTTCGCCTCGATGACCGTGGACTCCGTGACCCTGGACGAGGCGCTGCAGCTGATGAGCCTGCCGCGCGTCGTGGGCCAGGACGCCGAGGGCACCCCCATCACGGTGCAGAACGGCCGGTTCGGCCCATACCTGAAGAAGGGCACGGACTCCCGCTCGATCGGCTCCGAGGAGGAGATCTTCACGATCACCCTCGAGCAGGCGCTGGAGATCTACTCCCAGCCCAAGCAGCGCGGCGCCCGTGCCGCGGTGCCGCCGCTGGCCGAGTTCGGCCCGGACCCGGTCTCGGAGAAGAACATCGTGGTGAAGGAAGGCCGGTTCGGCCCGTACATCACCGACGGCGTCACCAACATCACCGTCCCGCGGAGCACCTCCGTCGAGGAGCTCACCCGGGAACAGGCCGTGGAACTGCTGGCCGAGAAGCGCGCCAAGGGCCCGGTCAAGCGCAAGCCCGCCGCCCGCAAGGCACCGGCCCGGAAGGCCGCAGCCAAGAAGTAGGTCCCGGGCGTCGCGTCCGGCGTCCGGCGCGCGGGTTCGGTGCAGGCCCGCCGTCTGGAAACAGCGACGGCGGGCCGAACCCGCGAGCGGAACGCAGGCCCCGGCGGGGCTTGCCGGGACCGTGGCCGCCGTCGTCGGGAATTGCGCCCCGGGCCGCAAAGTGATCGAGTGGGACAATGACTGAACAGCCCACACCCATGGATTCACAGCCGCTCAACGACCTCGAGGAGAAGCTCGCCCGGGGGGAACAGCCGGATGCCAACCCGGTGGATGTCATCCTGTCTTTCCTCAACAATGAGGTCTACATCGTCAGCTCGGACACTCTGGAGGGCCCCGACTCGCAGGTGGAGCCGCTGGTGCTGGCCAACGCCTCCGGCAACCCCGTGCTGGCCGTCTTCTCCCACCCCAGCCGCGTCACCGAGCAGTACCTCGCCGCCGCGCCGAACATCCTGGGAACCCAGGGCGCCGCGATCCTCGGCAACCTCGGCGACGAGCTCGGCATGGTCATCAACCCCGGCGCCGCCTACGGCTTCGAGATCGACCCGGAGGGTGTGGCCAACATTCGCCGCGACTTCAAGCCCGCCGACGAGGACGAGGCCGGCACCGAGGCCTAAGACCCGGCACCCACCAGCGCCCGCGGACCACCAGTGGTCCGCG
>NZ_JBFBKP010000103.1:0-11486 GCF_040702285.1 Arthrobacter sp. NPDC080086 | reverse complement strand
TCTGCGCCGCTGCGGCTGTTGTAGCCGAACACCGGCGGGAGGATGCCGCTGCGTCGACCTCGGCCAGCCAGCGGGCGGCCGCATCCCTGGCCGCGGCGCGTCCGGCGCCGGCGCTGCGGGGGCCGAAGGCCACGTTGTCCAGGGCGGTCAGGTGTGGGAAAAGAAGGGCTTCCTGGGCAAGCAGCGCGGTTCCGCGGCGGTGCGGCGGGGTCCACACCGTGCGGCCGCCGCCGAGGTGGAACAGCGGCCGGCCGTCGAGCGCGGCTGCGCCCGAGTCCGGGCGGATCAGGCCGGCGATAACGGAAAGCAGGGTGGATTTTCCGGCGCCGTTGGGACCCAGGATGGCGACGGTCTCCGCAGCGCCCAGATTCAGCGAGACGTCCAGGCCCCGGTCCGCGACCACGGCGTCGAGGGTGAACGTCATAGCCTCGCCTCCGCCGGCTCGGCGTTCGCGTTGCGGGACGGAGCGGCGGACGGCGTACCGGGCCCGCGGTAGCTGACCCCGACGACGATGACGGCCACGGCCACCAGGAGCAGCGACAGGGCCACGGCGGCATCCGCATCGGTCTCCCGTTGCAGATAGATCTCCAGCGGAAGGGTCCGGGTGATGCCCTGGAGGCTGCCGGCGAAGGTGAGGGTGGCGCCAAACTCGCCCAGGCTGCGGGCGAAGGAGAGGACCGCCCCGGAGGCCAGTCCCGGCAGCACCAGCGGCAGCGTGACCCGCCGGAGTATGGTTCCGGGCCGGGCGCCAAGCGTCGCGGCCACCGCCTCGTAGCGCTGGCCGCCGGCGCGCAGCGCCCCCTCCAGGCTGACCACCAGGAACGGCAGGGCGACGAACGTCTGCGCCAGGACCACCGCCGTCGTGGAGAAGGCAATCTGGATGCCCGCCACCTCCAGACCGCGGCCCAACAGCCCCTGCCGGCCGAAGGTGTACAGCAGGGCGATGCCGCCCACCACCGGCGGCAGCACCAGGGGCAACAGCACGAAGGACCGGAGCAGCCGCTGCCCGGGGAACTCGCCGCGGGCCAGCACCAGCGCCAGCGGCACTCCCAGCAGGATGCAGAGGACGGTGCTCGCCGCCGCCGTCCGCAGGCTCAGGCCCAGCGCCGTCAGGGAGGCATCCGAGGTCACCAGCGGCAGGAAGTTGGGCCAGTCGACACGGGCCACCACGGCCGCCAGGGGCAGCAGGATGAACGCGGCGGCGACGACGGCGAGCGCCGCCACCCAGCGTGGGATGCCGCTGTAGTCGTGGCGTCTCGCCCCCGGGCGCCTCACGGACGCCCGAACCCGGCGTCGGCCAGCACCTTCTGGCCCTCGGCGCCGGTGACCTCGTCGAGGAAGGCCTGCGCCAGGTTCTTCTCACGGCCGCCCCGCAGGGCCGCGATCGGATAGGTGTTGACGGCGGACGCGGCCTCCGGGAAGGGCACGCCCTTGACCTTGCCCGCCGACCCCAGGACGTCCGTGACGTAGACCAGTCCGGCGTCGGCCTCCCCCGACGCCACCTTGCCGAGGACGTCGGTGACGGCGGATTCCTCGCTCACCGGCGCCAGGCGCACCCCGGTCTTGCCCTCGACGGCCACTGCGGCCGCGCCGCACGGGACCTGCGGTGCGCAGACCACCACGCGGGTGCCCGGCCTGGCCAGGTCCGCGAAGGACGTGATGCCGGCCGGATTGGCCGGCGGCACCGCGATGGTGAGGGTGTTGCTGGCGAAGTTCCGCGGGCTGCCGTCGGCGAGCCCGGCGCCGGTCACCTTGGCCATGTTCGCGGGGTCGGCGGAGGCGAAGACGTCCGCCGGGGCGCCTTGGCTCAGCTGGGTGGCGAGGTCCGAGGACCCGGCGAAGCTCAACGTGACCTTGGTGCCGGGGTGGCTGGCCTCGAAGCTCTGGGCTAGCGCCGTGAAGGGAGCCTTGAGGGAGGCCGCGGCGAAGACGGTGAGGGTCTTCCCCTCCCCCGCGCTGCCTCCGCTGCCGCAGGCGGCGGTCCCGGCGGCCAGGACAGCGGCGGCGAGAAGAGCCGCGGCACGGCGGCTCATGCCTGGGTCTTCCCGTTCGGGCCGCCGCCGTGCGGGCCGCTTCCGTGCGGGCTCTCGATGATCACCGTGGTGGCTTTGACGACGGCGGTGGCGACGGAGCCGAGTTCCAGCCCGAGGTCCCGGACGGCCTCGCTGCTCATCAGCGACACCACCCGGAACGGTCCGCACTGCAGCTCCACCTGCGCCATGACCGTGTCAGCGGTGATGCCGGTGACCAGACCGACGAACCGGTTGCGGGCGGAACTGCCGCCGCGGGACGGATCCTCGGGGAGCTTTGACTGGTCCCGGGCCACGCCGGCGAGCTCCAGCCCGTCCACCACCAGCCGGCCAGAGTCGTCCCGGTGCGGGGTCAGGGTTCCGCTCTCGGTCCAGCGGCGGACGGTATCGTCGCTGACCCCGAGGAACCGGGCCGCTTCGGAGACGCGAAAAGTAGGCATGGCGCCACTATAGTCCGCAGATGCGGATGTGGTGACCCGTTAGGACCGTATCTGAGCCTTTCCTGCAGGCGCCGCGGGCGCCCGCCTGACCATGGTTCCGCCGGACCATCCGGCCTACCATGGGAGGGTGGGGTGGGCCCCGGTCGGCTAGGAGCACAGCCATGGAATGGGTCCGGCCGGAGGACACGGCCTACGACGAAACGCGTAAACTCTTCAACGCCATGATCGACCGGCGCCCGGCCGTCATCGCCCGATGCGCCGGCGCCGCGGACGTGGCCGAGGCCCTCGCGCACGCCCGCGCCAACAGGCTCGACGTCGCTGTCCGGGCCGGCGGGCACTCGGTGGCGGGAATGTCCACGAAAGAGGGCGGACTGGTGGTGGACGTCCGGCCGATGAAGTCCATCACGGTGGACCCGGACAACCGCACCGTCACGGTCGGCGCCGGGGTCACCTGGGGCGAATTCGACCGGGCCACCCAGGAGCACGGGCTGGCCAGCACCGGCGGACGGGCCTCCACCACGGGCGTGGCCGGCTTCACCCTGGGCGGCGGATCGGGATGGCTGGAGCGTTCCTACGGCTTCGCCTGCGACAACCTGCAATCGGTGGACCTGGTCACCGCGGACGGAGACCGCGTCACGGCGAGCGCCGCCGAGAATCCCGAGCTGTTCTGGGCCCTGCACGGGGGCGGTGGCAACTTCGGCGTGGCCACCGGCTTCACCTTCGGGCTGCACGAACTGGGCCCTACCGTGCATGCCGGCATCATGCTGTTCCGTGGCGAGGACGCACCCGACCTGGCCCGCGCCTACCGTGACATCTCCCTGAAGGCACCGGACGCCGTCGGCACCGCACTGGTCTTCCTCACCGCACCGCCGGAACCCTTCGTTCCCGAAGATATGGTGGGCAAGCCCGCCGTCGGCCTGGCCTACCTCTACGCCGGCGACCCGGCTGCCGGGGTCGAGGAGGCCGCCCCGTTCCGTGCGCTGGGGCCCGCCGTCGACCTGGTGGGCGACATGGACTACACCGCCTTCCAGTGCATGATCGATGACCCGCCCGACCTCTACCACTACTGGAGCGCCGAGTACCACGACGCGTTGCCCGACGCCGCGCTGGACGTGATCGTGGATGCGGCGAGCCACCTTCCCGGACCCCACTCCCAGCACCTCTTGGCCCGGTGGGGCGGCGCCGTGGCCGGCCCCGCAGCGGCGCAGACCCCGCTGCAGAACCGCGGCGCCCAGTGGGTCACACACCCGTACGGCATGGAGGCGTCGGCGGCGGCCGCGGAGGAGGCCAAGGCCTGGGTCAAGCAGTTCCGCCGGGACATCGCGCCCTACGCCAACGGCGGAGTCTGGCTGAACTTCGTCGGTGACGAGGGCCGGGACCGGGTCCGTGCCGCCTTTGGCGAGGAGAACTACGGGCGGCTGGCCCGGGTGAAACGCGAGTTCGATCCGGAGAACGTCTTCCGCGGCAACCAGAACATCCTGCCGGCCGCCTCGTAAACTGCCGGAATGGCCATCTACATCGATCCCCCGCTCTGGCCCGCCCACGGCACCGTCTTCTCGCACCTGGTGTCCGACAGCTCCCTTGAGGAGCTGCACGCGTTCGCGGGGGCGGCGGGAGTCCCGGAGCGGGCGTTCGACGGCGACCACTACGACGTCGCCGAGGCCCGCTTCGACGCACTGGTTGCCGCCGGGGCCATCCCGGTGGAGGGCCGGGTCCTGGTGCGCAAGCTGATCGCCAGCGGGCTCCGGATTCCCGCCCGGCGGCGCAACGGCTCACTGAAGCTGCCGCTCCTGACGCGCTGGAACGAGACCCTGCCCGGCCACGAGGCGCTCTTCCTGGACCTCCTGGACCGGTGGGGTGAGGAGCACCGGAGCTACCACGGCCGCACCCACCTGCTCGAAGTGCTGGAGGCGCTGGACCGGCTGGCCGCTCCCGGGCTGCCGTCCCGGACGGTGCGCCTGGCGGCCTGGTTCCATGACGCGGTTTACCACGGGATCGCGGGCGAGGACGAGGAGGAGTCCGCGCGCCTGGCCGAGGAACGGCTGGCCCACACCGGCCTGCCCGACGGCGAGGCGGAGGAGGTGGGTCGGCTGGTACGGATGACGGCGGACCACCGGCCCGAGCCGGGCGACGACGCCGCGGCCCTCCTCAGCGACGCCGACCTCTCCATCCTCGGGAGCGACCCCGCAGAGTACGCCCGCTACCTCGCGGCCGTGCGGAAGGACTTCGCGCACATCGGCGACGCCGACTTCGCCGCCGGCCGCGCCGCCGTCGTCCGGCAACTGCTGACACAGGAGCCGCTCTTCCACACCGGGCGCGGGCGGTCCCTCTGGGAAGACACCGCGCGGCGGAACCTCGCGGGCGAACTGGCTTAGGCTCCGGGCCGCCTCACCGGTCCCCGGACCCGCAGGCTGTGCGGCGGAGGTGTTCGGCGAGACGGTCGAAGGATTCGCGCCAGCCGGAGCCGTGGGTGTCCCGGTGGTCGGCGGTGTCGAAGGGGCCCTGGGTGAAGACCAGGCGGGTGCCGCCATCGATCTCCTCAAGCCGGAAGGCACCCTCGGTCTCGAAGCCGCGGGTGCCGTCCACCTTCTCCCAGGCATGGGTGAAGACGAACAGTGTGGGCGGCTCGAGATCGGTCAGGACACCGCTGAACCAGTGTTCCTGGCCGGTCGCGTCCTCGAGGAGACAGGCCCGGTACGGGGTGCCGATTTCCAGGTCCGCGTCGATGGTTTCGCGCAGTGCCCGGAAGCCCCGCGGCCCCCACCAGAGGGCCGCCTGGTCCGGATCGACCAGCGCCGCCCAGACTGCACGGGCGGGCACCTGGAATTCGCGGGTGATTACCAGCGTGAGCTCGTCCTGTTCCGGCACGGCCTCCGCACCGGTGGATTCTGCGTTCTCCAGCATTGCCCTCTCCCTCCGCGTTCCGGCGACGGTTGAGCCTGTTTCCTAGCGGTAGACGCCGGCGAACGGCCGGTCCGTCGTGACGATCTGCTTGCCCAACGGCATCAGGGACACCGGGATCAGCTTGAGGTTGGCGATGGCCAGCGGGATCCCGACGATGGTCACGGCCATGGCGAACGCGGTCACCACGTGGCCCACGGCGATCCAGATGCCGGCCACCAGCAGCCAGATGACGTTGCCCAGCAGGGACAGGGCACCGCCGCCGCCGGGCCGGTCCACCACGGCGCGGCCGAAGGGCCACAGGGCGTAGGACGCGATCCGGAAGGAGGCCAGGCCCCAGGGGATGGTGACGATCAGCAGGCAGCAGACGACGCCGGCCGCGAAGTAGCCCAGCGCGAGCCACAGTCCCCCGAACAGCAGCCAGATGATGTTGAGCAGAGTCTTCATGGCACCATTCTCCCCCGTCGGCGGTGGATCTGTCCTCGGGGAAGGCCCTGAACCGCCCCTGAATCCGTGGCCCCGGTGAGGACCCCGGCGCCGGGCACTGTCCGGGGACGCGTGCCCCGGTTTACCCTAGGCGTAGGCCGGGCCGTTGCCCGGAAACAGCCTGCGGAAGGGCGGAACGCATGGGTTCGTGGCTGGCACGGAGCCGCCGAAGATCGCCCGTGGCCGCACTCTCCGCCGTGCTGGCGCTCACGCTGCTCACCGGATGCACCGGCGGGAGCCCGCAGCCGCCGTCGTCCGGCACGCCGTCGGGGACGGCATCCGGGACCAAGGCGCCCCGCTCCACCCCGGCGCAGGCGCCCGTCGTGTTCACCGCCCAGGGGGACATCGGCTTCGGCTCCAAGGCCCGCAAGGTGCTCGAAGCGGTCGCGAAGATCAAGCCGGCACTGAATCTGGCGCTGGGCGACTTCAGCTACCAGGCCGGCCTCGAACAGCAGTTCTGCGACATGGTCACCGGCGTCCTGGGCACCGGCTTCCCCTATGAACTCGTCACCGGCAACCACGAGAGCGACGGGCACGACGGCGACATCGCCACCTTCGCCCAGTGCCTGCCGAACCGGCTGCCCGGGCTGGTGGGTGAGTACGGCACGCAGTGGTACGCCGACGTGCCCCAAGAGAACCCACTGGTCCGCATCGTCATGGTCTCCCCCGGGATCAGGTTCCGGGACGGCAAAACCCTGGACTACGGCCGCGACAGCGAGCGCTGGAAGTGGACCGCGGACGCGCTGGACGGGGCGAAGGAACGGAACATCCCCTGGACGGTGGTGGGCATGCACACCCCGTGTTTCAACCTGGGCGCCTACTCCTGCCAGCCCGGCGCGGACTTCAACAACCTGCTGATCGAGAAGAAGGTGGACCTGGTCCTCACCGGCCATCAGCACCTGTACCAGCGCACGCACCAACTGGGCTACAGTCCGGACTGCCCCGCCCTGGTCCCGGATGAATTCTCGAAACAGTGCCTGGGTGGCACCGGCGGCACGCTCAACCAGGGCCGCGGGACGGTGTTTGCCGGCGTCGGGATCGGCGGGGTGGGGCTGCACGACGTCCGCGAGGAAGATCCCGAGGCCGGCTACTTCGCGGAGTGGTCCGGCAAGAACGTCAAGCCCACCTACGGCACGCTGAAGGTGTCCGTGGGAGAGGACGCGCTGACCGCCGCACTGGTCCCGGCCGAGGGCAGCTTCACGGACACCTTCACCATCACGCGGTGACCGCGCCTTGGGTGGCCCCCGGGGCGGCGGTCAGTGCCCCTTGGCGGCGGTGACGAAGGCCGTGACCCGGGCCGGGTCCTTGACCCCACGGGAAACCTCGACGCCGGAGGAGACGTCCACGCCCCACGCACCGGCCGCCGCGGCAGCGTCTGCCACGTTCGCCGGGTCCAGGCCGCCGGCCAGCAGCCAGTGCCGGTCCCCCAGCCCACGGGCGCGGACCGAGGCATAGTCCCAGGCCTCGCCGGAGCCGGGCACGGCGGCGTCGACCAGCAGCAGGTCCTCGCCCCAGTCGGCGAAGGCTTCCGGTGCCGCGGACATCGTGATCGCCCGGATCAGCCTCATCCCGGCGTCGTGGACCACCCGGACGTCCTCCCGGGTCCGGTCGCCGTGCAGCTGGACCCAGTCCAGCCCGGCGTCCCGTGCCGCGGCGACGGCGTCGGCCGCCCGTTCGTGCCGGAAGACGCCCACCGCGGGAACCCCTGACGGCACGCCGGGCAGCAGTTCGCGGACCCGGTCCGGCGCCACCTGACGGGGGCTGGCGGTCAGGACGAAGCCCACCGCGTCCGCCCCGGCGTCGACGGCGGCCCGGACGGCCTCGCTGGTGCTCAGACCGCATACCTTGACGAACATTCCGGCTCCCAACCGCTGTGCTGTGCCCAGTGAGACGACGCTGGACTGAATTCGACGTTGCTTCGACGTTAGCAAGTCCCGGGCCCGGGCATCGGCGCCGCGGCTAGGCTGATCCCATGGACATCATCCGTTACGCCGACCTCAAACCCGCCCCCTGGCGCAACGGCGGTGGCACCACCCGTGAACTGGCCCGCTTCCCGCTCGACGCGGCCGACGGCGGCTGGGACTGGCGGGTAAGCATCGCGGAGGTCGGCAAGGCCGGAGACTTTTCCGCGTTCCCCGGGATGGAGCGGGTCCTCACCGTGGTGAACGGCGACCTGCTGTTCCTCACGGTCGACGGCGCCGAGCACCCGCTGGAAAAGTACCGCCCGTTCCGGTTCTCCGGCGACGCCGACGCGGCCGGTGCCCTGCCCACCGGCGACATTCGGGACCTGAATGTCATCTGCCGGCGGGGCGCCTTCAAGGGCTTCACCTCCATCATCGAACTGTCCAAGAAACGGGCACACCCGGTCTTCGAGGGGCAGTTCGGCATCCTGCTGCAGGGCCAGGCGACGGCGGACGGCGAGGCGCTGGGCCGGTACGACGCCGTCGTCGGCTCTGACACGGCGACGCCCGAGATCCTGGGCCGCGGCTTCCTTGCCGTCGTCTCGATCGACCCTGTCGACTGATTGATCCCAGCCGGAGGCCTAGCCCCCGGCTTTTGCTAGGCTGAAGGCAAGGCCGGATCCCCGGCCTCCGGACGACGGTTCAGTACCCGGCACGCGACAAGACTGGCCAAAGGATTGTTGTCATGTCGTGGATCATCCTCATTGCCGCCGGATCCCTAGAAGCCGTGTGGGCCGCCGCGTTGCACCGCACGTCGCAGGCCACCGGCCGCCGCCGACTCCTGCCGGGCGCACTGTTCCTGGTCTCCGTCCTCGCAAGCACCGGCGGACTCGCGATCGCCATGCAGACCATACCCACCGGGACCGCCTACGCCGTCTGGGTGGGAGTCGGCGTCGTCCTTACCTCCGCTTATGCGATGGCCACCCGTGTTGAACCCGCCAGCGCCGCCCGGATCATGCTGCTCGGCGGGATCGTGGCGTGCGTGGCCGGCCTGAAGCTGGTGGCGTAATGCGCGCCGGCACTCGCGGATCGGGTGTTTCCTGGCTGATCCTGCTCGGCTCCGCCGTCCTCGAGGCGGTGTGGGCCACGGCTCTGGGTCTCTCCGACGGGTTCAGCCGTCCCGTGCCTACCCTGATCTTCGCCGTGGCCGCGGCATTGAGCATGGCCGGACTGGGCATGGCCGTGCGGCGCATCCCGCTTGGCACTGCGTATGCCGTGTGGGTAGGAATCGGCGCCGCCCTGACCGTGGGCTGGGCGATGGCCACCGGCGTCGAAGCCGCCAACCCGCTGAAACTGCTGTTCATAGCGGGGATCGTCGGCTGCGCGGCGGGGCTGAAACTGCTGCCGGGCGGGCCGGAGGACTCCGAACCGCCCGTTTCCGAGCCGTCGTCCCGTACGCTCCCGCCCGGTTAGTCCCACCGGCAACCGCCGATCCGGCCGGACACGCCGTGTCGCGGGCCCGGGTCCGGGAGGTAACCGGGGAGAATCGCACGCAGGCTTGCTGCCGGGCCCGGACGAACGCTGGCAACCCCCGGGAACCCGCCCGGAATACCGGGACCGGGCGGGAGGTTCTTGGCTGGGACAGCGGTTCCGGCAATGACAGGAGACTCCAGATGACAGCCACAGTTCAGCTCGGCGACAGCCTCAGCGTCAGCCCCTTGGGTTTCGGCGGAATGGCCCTGACCCCGGTTTACGGCGAGGTTGACCCGGCCGAGGCGCTGGCCACCCTGCACCATGCCGTCGACGCCGGGGTGACCTTCCTGGACACCGCGGACATTTACGGCGGCGGCAGCAATGAAGAACTCTTCGCCCAATTGCTCAAGGACCGGCGCTCCGAGGTGCAGTTGGCCACGAAGTTCGGCCTGGTGGGGAACCCGGCGGAGGGCTACACGGACATCCGGGGCGACGCCGCCTACGTCCGCGAGGCCGTGGACCGCAGCCTGTCCCGCCTCGGCACCGACAGCATCGACCTGTATTACATGCACCGCCGTGACCTCCGCGTTCCGATTGTGGAAACCGTGGAGGCCATGGCGGAGCTGGTCAAGGCCGGAAAGGTCAAGCACCTGGGCCTGTCCGAGGTGACGGCGGCGGAACTCCGGGAGGCCCACGCCGTGCACCCGATCGCCGCCGTCCAGAGCGAATGGTCCATCTGGAGCCGGGACGTGGAGCGCAACGTGGTGCCCGCGGCCGCCGAACTGGGTGTCGGCTTCGTGCCCTATTCGCCGCTGGGCCGGGGCTTCCTGACCGGCACCGTGGATGCCTCGAAGCTGGGCAGCAACGACTTCCGCCGCAACATCCCCCGCTTCGCCGCGGATGCAGTGGACGCCAACCAGGCCGTGGTGGCCACGGTCCGCGAGGTCGCCGCCGAGCTGCAGACCGCCAACGGTCCCGCCACGCCGGCGCAGGTTGCCCTGGCTTGGCTGCTGGCCCGGGGCGAGGCGCTGGGCCTGCCCGTCGTCCCGATCCCCGGCACCCGCAAGGCCGCCCGGATCGATGAAAACCTCGGCGCACTGTCCCTGGAGCTGAGCCCGGCGCAACTCGACCGGCTCAACACAGCGGCGGACGCCGTCGTCGGCTCCCGCGCAGCGAACCCGGGCTGGGTGTCCGAGGGCCGGGAATAGGCGGTCCTAGACTGATGCCCATGGACTCACTCATTCATTCGCTCCGCGACGTCACTATCCGCAGGATTTCGGTCAGCGAGATGGACAACAACGTGTACCTGATCACCGCGAAGGCTTCCGGCGCGCAGCTCCTGATCGATGCGGCCGATGATGCGGCCGCCATCGAGGCGCTGCTGGCCGACGCCGCCGCGGACACCGAGGCGACGCCGAAGCTGGCGCTGATCGCCACCACGCACCAGCACTGGGACCACGTCCGTGCGCTGCCCGAGGTGGTCAAGGCGACCGGCGCGAAGACCGCCGCCGGAACCGACGACGCCCCCGCGCTGCCGGTGCCGGTGGACGTGCTGCTGGATCACGGCGACGTCGGCAACTTCGACGGGTTCGACGTGACGGCGGTGCACTTGCGCGGCCACACCCCGGGTTCGGTGGCGCTGGTGTACCAGGACCCGGCAGGGCCCGCGCACATCTTCTCCGGCGACTCGCTGTTCCCGGGCGGGGTGGGCAACACGGATAAGGATCCGGAACGCTTCACCCAGCTGCTGGACGATGTCTCCGCGCGGCTGTTCGATGTCTACCCGGACGACACGGTCGTGCACCCGGGTCACGGCAAGCCGACCACCCTGGGCGCGGAACGCCCGCACCTTGAGGAGTGGCGCGCCCGCGGCTGGTAGCTGGCGCTAGGCCCTGAGACTTGCGCTGCGCATAATGCCGGTCGCTGCGGGAATACCCATAGCGACCGGCATTTTGCGCTTCGCCAGCTACTTTGCGTAGCGGAAAACCCTAGCGGCTGCGGCGGTCGTTCGACGCCGGGGCCGACGCGCGGCGGGGACCGCCGCTGCGGGCCGGACGGCCTTCGCCGGAGCGGCCGTTGCCGCCGCCCGCGTAGGAACCGCCGGACGTGCCGCCCGTGTTGGAGGACCAGACCGGAGCCGAACCGCCGCCGGAGCGACCGCCCGACTTGGCGCCTGCCGCGGCACGCTGGCCGGTGGCCGGACGTCCGCTGCGCTGGCCGCCGGCGGAGCCGCCGGTACGCGGGGCGCCGCCCCG
>NZ_JBFBKP010000102.1:0-12128 GCF_040702285.1 Arthrobacter sp. NPDC080086 | reverse complement strand
GTCCCGGTCGTGGATCTGCAGGGTCAGGCCCAGCCGCTTGGCGATGTCGATGTGGCGGCGGAACGAGTAGCGCTGGTGGGCCAGACCCTCCCCCTCGGTGCGGAAGAAGTCCAGGCCGGTCTCCCCGATGGCCCGGACCCGGGGGTGGGCGGCGAGCGCCTCGATCTCGGCCAGCGCCTCCTCCAGCTCGCCGCGGGCGGCGTAGTGGGGTGCGTCGTTCGGGTGCAGGGCGACGGCGCCAAGCAGCCGCGCGTCGAGGTCGACCGCTTCGACGGTGAAGCGGGAGGACTCCAGGTCGCAGCCGACCTGGATGGCGCCCTGCACGCCGACGGCGGCGGCGGCGTCGAGGGCGTCCTTGATGCCGACGGCGGGCCCGTCCGCGGACGCCCCGGCGTCCGGGAAGTCCAGGTGGGTGTGGTTGTCCATGACCGGGACCGGCAGCGGCTCCGGTGCCGGCGGGTAGGCCTTGCGACCGGAGGTACCGGTGCCCTCGTCACTGATCGCGCGGAACGGGGCCGGGGCCTGGGAGGAGGAGGACATGCTTCCAGCCTAGCGGCGGCCCGGATCGGAGAATTACCGGAACTCTCTGTCTGCGCTGAGAGTTGTGTGAGTACGCTGATATCACACAGGCGGCCCACCGTGGTGCCCGGCAGCATCTGCCTGCCGCGGATTTCCGGCCGCCCCAGGGCTGAAAGGCTGCCGATGGATTTCCACCGCCGCACCACCTTTGATGAGACCGTTGACGAGGCCATGGCCGCGCCGCCGCAGGCCGCCCATGTCCCCGCCGCCCGCACCGGGCAGGAGCCGATGGATCCGGCGGAGTTCAGCCGGGCCTGCGACCGGATCCTGGCCGGCATCAACACGGTCATCGACGGCAAGGCCGAGGCGGCGAAGCTGGCCCTGACGGTGCTCCTGGCCCAGGGCCACCTGCTCCTGGAAGACGTGCCCGGCGTCGGGAAGACCATGCTGGCCAAGACCCTGGCGCGCACCATCGACTGCACTGTCAGCCGGATCCAGTTCACCCCGGACCTGCTGCCCTCGGACGTGACCGGCGTGTCCGTGTACAACCAGGCGACGCGGATGTTCGAGTTCCGTCCCGGCGCGGTCTTCGCCAACATCGTGATTGGCGACGAAATCAACCGGGCCTCCGCGAAGACCCAATCCGCCCTGCTCGAGTGCATGGAAGAGCACCAGGTCACCGTCGACGGGACCTCCTACCGGCTGGACGAGCCGTTCATGGTGGTGGCCACGCAGAACCCCATCGAGATGGAGGGCACCTATCCGCTGCCGGAGGCGCAGCGGGACCGTTTCATGGCCAGGATCTCGATGGGCTACCCGGACCGGGAGGCGGAGCTGGAGATGCTGGAGACGCACCAGTCCGCGTCGCCGTTGGCCACCGTGTCCGCCGTCGTCACCGCCGCGCAGGTGGCCGCGATGATCGCCACGGTCCAGCAGGTCTACGTCTCCCGCGCGGTCAAGGAGTATACGGTGGCGCTCGGCCGCGCCACGCGGGAGAGCCCGCTGCTGCGGCTCGGCGCAAGCCCCCGGTCCATGCTGCAGCTGCTGCGCGCGGCGAAGGCCACCGCGGCGCTGGAGGGCCGGGAATTCGTCCTGCCCGACGACGTCGTCGCCGTCGCCGAGCCGGTGCTGGCGCACCGCATCATCCTGGACCGAAAGGCCGCCGGCACCGGCGAGACTCCGCAGTCGGTCATCCGCTCCATCCTGGCCAAGGTTCCGGTGGGCGACGGGGCCGCCGGTCCGCCCGCGGGCCGGCGCCGCTAGGACCCGGCCGCCATGGGGGTATGGGACCGGATCCCGAAGCAGATCTTCAGCACGCGCGGCTGGGGGCTGCTGGCCGCCGGGTTGCTCTGCCTGCTGGCCGCCCAGGTGCTCGGCCGGCGGGACCTGCTCTCCCTGGCCCTGCTGCTGCTGATCCTGCCGCTGCTTTCCCTGGCCGGCACCCGGGTGCTGAAGCCGCGGTTTAGCGTTTACCGGGAGTTCGACCCGTCCCCGGTCCAGACCTCCGCCGCCGTCACGGTCCGGCTGGCGGTGGCCCGCACCGGACCGGGCACCGGGCACGCCCTGATGGAGGAGCAGCTCCCACCCCGGTTCGGCCAGTCCCCGGTGTTCCGCTTTCCGGCCCGCACCGCCACGGCAGGCAGCAGCCGCTACGAATACCAGCTGCGCAGCGCCACGCGCGGGCAGTTCGTGATCGGCCCGGTCACCGCCGAATTCAGCGACCCGTTCGGGCTCTCGGTCCACCGGCACGCGATCGACGCCGGGGACGTCCTTACGGTCACGCCCGCCCCGGTCTATCTGCCGCCCACCTCGCTCGCCGGCGCACGCGGCCACGACGGCGTCACCGCCACCCGGAGCCGGGCCAACCCCAGCGACGACGACGTCATGACCCGCGAGTACCGGCACGGCGACCCGATGCGCCGGGTGCACTGGGCCGCCACGGCCCGGCACGGGGAGCTGATGGTCCGCCAGGAGGAGTCGGTCACCACCCCGGAGGCGACCGTGATCCTGGACCACCGCTATCTGGCCCACTCCCAAGGCACCGGGTACGCCGGCCCCTCGGACGGGCTGGAGCCGGTGAGCAGCGACTCGTTCGAGTGGGCCGTGACGGCCGCGATGTCCGTCTGCGCCCACCTCGGCGAGCGCAGCTACGCGTTGCGCTGCCTCGACCCCTCCGGCGAGCCCGCCTTCCTCCACTCCCCCTCCGCCCCGGAACCGCACACCGAGGAGTTCCTGGGCGCGGCCGGGCTGCAGTCCATCGCCGAGAGCCTGGCCGCGATCGGGCTCACCGGCCCCCGGCATCCCGGCGGGGACGCCGGGACCCGGCCCTTCGATGACCGGCTGCTGGACAAGCTCTCCGCCCACCGCCTGCGCGGTCCCGTCCTGGCGATCCTTGGCCGGCTCACCCCGGCCGAAGCCCGGGACCTGGCCCCGGCGGCCGCGTTCGGCGCCAACGCCTTCGCCCTTGTGGCCGCCGGGCGCGGGGCGGAGACGGAGGAAATAATGGCGGTGCTGCGCCGCGGCGGCTGGCGGGCGGTGGCGGTCTCCCCCGCCACCGCCCTGGCCGCGGCGTGGTCCGCGTTCGACGACGTCGGCGCCGCCCCCGAGGCGACGGCCGCCGACGCCCGCCGCGGTGCGGGGGCCCGGCGATGACGCTGACGGATACCCCGGCCCGGGGCGGCGGGGGGACCGGCTCCGCCGGACACGGTCCCGACGCCGGCCGCGACGGTGCCGGTCGTGGCGAAAAAGGCGGCACCCCGGGCGGCCCGGCCGGCCGCATCCGCGGCGCCGGCCTGGAACCGTGGGCGATGGCCCTCTCCGTCGCCGTGGCACTGGCCGGGGCCGCCCTGGGCATGAACGGGGTACTGCGCGGCTGGGCCTGGTACCCGCCCGTGCTGACCACCGTCTTCACCGTCGCCCTTGCCACCGCCGCCCTGCGGTCGCTCCGCCTGCCGGGGGTGGTGGTCAGCCTGGGCGGGTTCCTGTCCCTGGCGGCGGTGCTGACCAGTACGTTCTTCCGACCGTCCAGCATCGCCGGGTTCATCCCCTCGGCCGAGACGCTGGGACAGCTGCAGGCCTACCTGCGCCGCGCCAACGAGACGATCCTGGGCGAGAGCACCCCCGTGGCGCCGAACGCGGGCATCGTGCTGCTGATCTGCGGGGTGCTGGGGCTGCTGGTGGTACTGGTGGATACCCTCTGCGGCCCGCTGGCCCTGCCGGCCACCAGCGGGCTGGGCATCCTGGCGGTCCTGGTGGTCCCCGCCCTGGTCAAACCGCAGAGCGTGGGCTGGCCGGCGTTCACCGCCGCGGCCGCCGGCTACCTGATGATCCTGGCCTGCAGCCACTGGTTCCATCCCGGCACGGGCCTGCGCGGGGACACCGCGCGGACCCCCGGGCAGCTTCGCCGCGCGGGTGTCCTGGGGGCGATGGCGCTGGCCCTGACCCTGCTGGTGCAGGCGGTGGTGCCGGGCTTCGACCAGGGCGCCTTCCCGCAGGGCTCCCGGCTCACCCCGTGGGGCGGCGCCACCGGCCTGAACCCGATGATCAGCCTGGGCAACAGCCTCCGGAGCCCCTCCGGCGTCGGCCGGATCACCTATGCCAGCAACGCCGGGTCCGCGCCCTATCTCCGCTCGGTCACCGTGGACAGTTTCGACGGCGACTCCTGGTCCCCGGATGACCGGGATGCCACCCGCCGGCCCGGCACCGGTGCGATCGATCCGGGGACCGACGTCACCGCCGACGAGCAGGTCCGGACCGTCACCGCGGTCAACACCGGGCAGTTCACCAGCCCCTACCTGCCGGTCCCGTACGCCCCGGCGTCTGTCAGCGGCCTCACCGGCCGGTGGAACTGGGATCCGGCGACGCTTAGCATCAAGGGCATCGACGTGAACTCCCGCGACCAGCAGTACGTCGTGGCGTCGGTGGCGCCGAAGCTGACCCCGGCCGTCCTGGACCGGGCCACGGAGCAGCCCCGCGGCCTGCCGGACCTCTTCACCCGGGTTCCGGGCAACGTCCCGGCGATCGTGCGGCAGACGGCGGACACGGTCACCGCCGGGGCCGGCACCGAATACGCCAAGGCGATGGCCATCCAGGCCTACCTGCGCTCCCCCGCGTTCACCTACTCGCTGCAGGCGCCGGTCCAGAACGGGTATGACGGCAACGGGCTCTCCGTGCTGGCCGACTTCCTGGCCCAGAAGAGCGGCTACTGCATCCACTTCTCCTCGGCGATGGCCGTGATGGCCCGGCTGGAGGGGATCCCCAGCCGGATCGCCGTCGGCTACGCCCCGGGCCGGCCCACCGGTTCGACGGTGTCGCTCGGCGGGCTGGGGGCGCTGCCGGAGTACGAGGTGGACGCCCGTGATGCCCATGCCTGGCCCGAGCTGTATTTCCAGGGCCTGGGCTGGGTGGCGTTCGAGCCCACGCCCTCCCGCGGCGTCGTCCCGGGCTATGCGACCGAGGCGGCGGCGCCGAGCGGGGCGAGCACCAACGAGAACAACGACGGGCTGGTGCCCTCGGCCGATCCGAAGCCCACGACGTCGGCGGCGCCCCTCCCGGTGCCGGCCCCCGCCGCGGCCGGCGGAACCGCCACGGGCCCGGAGATCCCCTGGCCGCTGCTCTACGGCGCCGGGGGCGTGCTGCTGGCGGCGCTGCTGCTGGCCACGCCCGCCCTGGCCCGTGCCGGGTTGCGGCGGCGGCGGCTGCGGGCCGCGGCCGAGGATCCGGCGGCCGCCGCGGGACCTGCCTGGGCGGAACTGCGCGACCTCGCCGCGGACTACGGCCTGCCGCCGCGCGGCAGCGACTCGCCCCGGCTGTTCGCCGCCCGGCTGCTGGGCTCTCCCCTGCTGGGAGTCCCGGACGGGGTGGACGCACCGGCCCGGGACGCGGTGGAGATCCTGACCGCGGAACGCGAACGGCAACGCTACGGCCGCCCGGGGGTCGAGGGCCAGTCACCGGGTGCGGCAGGGGGTGGGTCCGGAAGTGCTTCCGGGAGTGAGACGGCGGAGCGGATCGCCCTGATCCGCGGCAGCCTGCAGGCCAATGCCCGCTGGGCGGCCCGGCTGCGCGCCGGGTGGCTGCCGCCGTCGCTGTTCACCCGCTGGCGCAACGACCTGGCCCGTCCCGTCACCCGGCCGCTGCGCCGCGTGCCGCGGCCTGCCCCGGACAACCGGGCCACCCCGCAAACGCCGAACGGCGCCGCGGAGACCCGTTCAAGGTTCCGCGGCGCCGTCCGCAGGCTTCGCCGGAACTAGCCGGCGTAGGGATCGGCGATGCCGATGTACTGGGTGTAGAGGTACTCCTCGATGCCCTCGAGGCCGCCCTCGCGGCCCAGGCCGGACTGCTTCACGCCACCGAACGGGGCGGAGGCGTTGGAGACGACGCCGGCGTTCAGGCCGAGCATGCCGGTCTCGAGGCGTTCGCCCATCCGGATGCCCCGGTTGAGGTCCTTGGTGAAGACGTAGGCCACCAGGCCGTACTCGGTGTTGTTGGCGAGCCGGACGGCCTCGTCCTCGGTATCGAAGGTGATGATCGGGGCGACCGGTCCGAAGATCTCCTCGTTCAGGATGCGGGTGCCCTCGGTGACGCCCTTGAGGATGGTGGGCTGGTAGAAGTAGCCCGGGCCCTCGACGGCGGCGCCGCCGATGACGGTCTCGGCGCCGGCGGCGACGGCGTCGGCAACCAGGTCGTGGACCTTGTCGCGGCTCTTCGCGTCGATCAGCGGGCCCACCTTGGACTCCGGCTCGGTGCCGCGGGCCGGGGTCATTTCCTTCATCTTGGCGGCGAACTTCTCGGCGAACTCGTCGGCGACAGACTCATGCACGATGAAGCGGTTGGCCGCGGTGCAGGCCTCACCCATGTTCCGCAGCTTGGCGAGCATGGCGCCGGTGACGGCCGCGTCGATGTCGGCATCCTCGAAGACCAGGAACGGGGCGTTGCCGCCGAGCTCCATGGAGGTCCGGAGCACGTTCTCGGAGGCGTCGGCCAGGAGCCGGCGGCCCACCTCGGTGGAGCCGGTGAAGGAGAGCTTCCGGAGCCGGGAGTCCTTGATCAGCGGGCCGGTGGTGGCGCCAGCGGTGGACGTGGGGATGACGTTCAGGACGCCGGCGGGAAGGCCGGCCTCCATCATGACGGCGGCGAACAGCTGCGAGGTCAGCGGGGTCAGGTTCGCAGACTTCAGCACCATGGTGCAGCCGGCGGCGACGGCGGGGGCGATCTTGCGGGTGGCCATTGCCAGCGGGAAGTTCCACGGGGTGATCAGCAGGCAGGGGCCCACCGGCTTCTTCGCCACGAGCAGGCGGGACTTGCCGTCCGGGGACACCGAGTAGCGGCCGAAGGCGCGGACGGCCTCCTCGGAGAACCAGCGCAGGAACTCGGAGCCGTAGGTGACCTCGCCTCGGGCCTCGGCCAGCGGCTTGCCCATTTCCAGGGTCATCAGCAGGGCGAAGTCCTCGGCCCGCTCCGTGACCATGTCGAAGGCCCGGCGGAGAATCTCGCCACGCTCGCGCGGCGGGACCTTGGCCCAGGACTCCTGCGCCGCGGCGGCGGCGTCCAGGGCGGCGGCGCCGTCCTCGGGGCCAGCGTCGGCCAGGCTCAGCAGCACCTTGCCGGTGGCGGGGTCCTCGACGTCAAAGGTCTTGCCGGACGCGGCGGGACGCCACTGCCCGTCAATCAGCAGGCCGGTGGGCACGGAGGCCAGCAGCGCGGCCTCCCGCTCGGCGGTAACGGTGGGCTGGGCAGTTACAGTCACAATGACTCCCTCGTCGGCATTGGATGGAAAAGGTCGAATGGCGGGCCCGGGGGACTGGCGTCGCACTGGTGGCTCCGTCAGGCCGGTGGGGCGGGCCCAGCAGCGGGTGCGGCCGGGCCGAACTACTGCCCACGGTACTGCCGGTTTCTCGGGGGTGTCTACGCTTCTGCGCACTAGGAACCGGGCAGGCCGCTGTGCAGCTGCACAAGGTGCGGCGGGCCGCCGCTGGGGCCTCAGCGGGCGGCCAGGACGGCGGCGTAGAGTTCGCGTTTGCTGACCCGGGTGTCCTCCGCGACCGCGGCCACGGCCTCCTTGAGCCGCATGCCCTGGGCGACCAGGGCGTTGACGTCCGCCACATGGTCTTCCGGCTTCCCCGGCTCGCGCTTGGGGGCCCCGGCGACGACGACGGCGATCTCCCCGCGGATCTCGGAGGTCTCGGCCCAGCGCAGCAGCTCGCGCAGGTCTCCGCGGATGACCTCCTCGTAGGTCTTGGTCAGTTCGCGGCAGACGGCGGCCCGGCGGCCGGCGCCGAAGCGTTCGTGCAGGCCCCGCAGCATCGGCTCCAGCCGGTGCGGGGCCTCGAAGAACACCATGGTGCGGGACTCGTCGTCGAGCTCGGCGAGCCGGCTCGCCCGCTCCCCCGCCTTCCGCGGCAGGAAGCCCTCGAAGCAGAAGCGGTCGGTGGGCAGGCCGGAGAGGGCCAGGGCGGTCAGCACGGCGGAGGGGCCGGGAGCCGCGGTGACGGTGATGCCGTCCGCCACGGCCGCCTCGACCAGGCGGAAGCCCGGGTCCGAGACCGAGGGCATGCCGGCGTCGGTCACCATCACCAGGGTCTTGCCGGACCGGACCTGGTCCAGGAGTTCGCCGGTCTTGGCCACCTCGTTGTGTTCGTGGTAGCTAATCACCCGTCCGGCCACCGTGATGCCGAGGCCCTGGACCAGGCGGTGCAGGCGGCGGGTGTCCTCGGCCGCGACGATGTCCGCGGTCTCCAGGAGCCCGATCAACCGCGCGGAGGCATCGCCGACGTTGCCGATCGGGGTGGCCGCGAGGACCACTTGGCCTTTGCCGGAAGAGCTCCCGGGGGACGTGCCTGCGGGGGCGTCGGACTGGGGGCTGCTCGGCTCGGATTCCACAGCACCAGCCTACTGCCGCCCGGCGCGCGGGACCGACCCGGCCGGCTGCCGCCGGTAGCATGGGCTTCGTGACGCAGACCCCCATGCGGTCAGCCGGGGCCGCGCCGACCCCCGCCGACGCAAGCACGCAGCAGCCCGCCGCATCCCGCCGACGTTCGGCCGGTGCCGCCGGCGGCGGCCGGAACCTCGAGGGGCACCGCTGGATTGCCCGGCCGAAGGAGGCGTACACCCTCCCCGCCCTCACGCGGCGGCTGATCGGGGACCTCGGCAGCTGGCGGGACTACCCGCCGTCTTTGCGTCTCTGGTACTGGCTGATCCCCACCCTCACCGCGGTGCTGGGCGGAATCCTGCGCTTCGTCCGGCTGGACACCCCGCACAACCTGGTCTTCGACGAGACCTATTACGTCAAGGACGCCTACTCCTACCTGGTCAGCGGGTACGAGCGGGCATGGCCGGACAAGGCCAACGATTCCTTCATCGCCGGCAACCCGGGCATCCTGCTGGACAGCCCGGAATACGTCGTGCACCCGCCGGTGGGCAAGTGGATGATCGCCGCCGGCATGTGGCTGTTCGGGCCGGAGAGTTCCTTCGGCTGGCGCTTCGGCGCGGCCCTGACCGGCACCCTCTCCATCCTGCTGCTCGCCCTGATCGCCCAGAAGCTCTTCCGCTCCCTGACCCTGGGCGCGGTAGCGGGACTGCTGCTGGCGGTGGACGGCCACCACCTGGTGATGTCCCGGAGCTCGCTGCTGGATATCTTCCTGATGTTCTGGATCCTGGCGGCGTTCGGCGCGCTGCTGATGGACCGCGACGACGGCCGGCGCCGGCTCGCGGCACGCCTCGCCGCGCAGGCCTCCGCCTCCCCCGCATCCACCCTGCAGGCTGGTGTCCCCACGCGGCTGCAGCTGGCCGCCGGCCCCTGGCTCGGGGTGCGCTGGTGGCGGCTCGCCGCGGGGGTCTGCCTCGGCCTGGCCGTGGGCACGAAGTGGTCCGCGCTATTCTTCCTGGCCGGCTTCGGCCTCCTCACCGTGTTCTGGGACCTGAGTGCGCGCCGGATCGCCGGCGTGCACGGCTGGATCGCCGGCGGCATCCTCAAGGACGGCCTGCCCGCGTTCCTGAGCATCGTCCCGGTCGCCGGGCTGGTCTACCTGGCCACCTGGACCGGCTGGTTCCAGTCAAGCAACGCCTACTTCCGGCACTGGGCCGAGGCCAACCCGTCCGCCCAATGGGGCTGGATCCCCAACGCGCTGCGGTCCCTGGCGCACTACCACCTGGAGGCGTACAAGTTCCATCAGGGACTCAGCGCTGACCACCCGTACAAGGCCAGCGCCTGGAGCTGGCTGGTGATGGGCCGGCCGACGTCGTTCTTCTACGAGTCCCCCAAGCAAGGCACCGGCGGCTGCGAGCTGCCCAGCTGCACCTCGGCCATCCTCTCGGTGGGCAACCCGCTGATCTGGTGGAGCGCCGCCGTCGCCCTCGGCGTGCTGCTGTTCTGGTGGATCGGCCGCCGCGACTGGCGGGCCGGGGCGGTGCTGGCCGGCGTCGGCGCCGGCTACCTTCCCTGGTTCATGTACCCGGAGCGGACCACCTTCTTCTTCTACGCGGTTTCCTTCGAGCCCTTCCTGGTTCTCGCCCTGGTTTACTGCCTGGGGCTGGTGCTGGGCCGCCGGACGGACCCGCTGTGGCGGCGGCGCTCCGGTCTGCTGGTGGTGGCCGTCTTTGTCGTCGGTGCGGTGCTGCTCTCCGCGTTCTTTTATCCGGTCTGGACGGCCGAAGTGATTTCCTACCAGGACTGGCGGGCCCGGATGTGGATGCCGTCCTGGATCTAGGGCAGGATTACTAGCGGACACCCGGTCACCGGCCGGCCGACCCGGAACGGGAGAGACGCGACGTGAGAGAAGCCAGCACCGGACTGCTTGTGGAGCTGGATCCGGACAGTAATGTCACGGACCTGCTGCTGGAGCAGTACGCCGAGGACCCGGTCCGCGCCCTGTACGCCCGCAAGGGTCCCAACGGCTGGACGGACGTGCCGGCCCGGCAGTTCGTGGAGCAGGCCCGGTCCCTGGCCAAGGGCCTGATCGCCGGCGGCATCGTCCCGGGCGACACCGTGGCCGTCATGTCCGCCACCCGCTACGAATGGACCGTGGTGGACTTCGCCATCTGGTTCGCCGGCGGCGTGACCGTTCCGATCTACGAAACGTCCTCCGCCAGCCAGGTCGAATGGATTTTGCACGATTCCGGCGCCCGCCGCGTCTTCGTCGAGGACCAGGCCAAGGCGGACCTGGTCCAGGGCGTCCTGGACTCCTCCGCCCTGCTCGCCGAACGCGTCCTCGGCGTGGTCCGGATGGACTTCGACGGCGCGGCCCCCAACCTGGCAAGCCTGGCCGCCGCCGGCACCGGCGTCACCGACGCCGAGCTGGAACGGCAGCGGTCCGCGGCCGGCCTGGACGACGTCGCCTCCCTGGTCTACACCTCCGGCACCACGGGCCGGCCGAAGGGCTGCGAGATCACGCACGGCAACTTCGCGCTGGTGGCCAAGAACATCGTCCTGTTCCTGCCCGAGATCCTGCTGACCCCCTCCAACCGGACGCTGATGTTCCTGCCGTTAGCGCACGTGCTGGCCCGCGCCGTGCAGGTTGTCTGCCTGGCCGCCGGCACCACCCTGGGCCACACCGGCAGCGCCAAGGAGCTCCTCGAGGACCTGGGCACCTTCAGGCCCACCTTCCTGCTGGTGGTGCCGCGGATCTTCGAAAAGGTCTACGCCGGCGCCTCGCACAAGGCCGCCGAGGGGGGCAAGGGCAAACTGTTCGACGCTGCCGCAGCCACCGCCGTCGAGTACTCCCGGGCGCTCGACGCCGAGTCCCGCGGCGAGGGCCGGGGACCCGGCCTGCTGCTGCGCGCCCGGCACGGGCTCTTCGACAAGGTGTTCTACCCGCGGCTGCGGCAGGCGTTCGGCGGCCAGCTGGGCTACACCGTCTCCGGCGCCAGCCCGCTGAGCGCCAACGACGCGCACTTCTTCCGCGGCGCCGGGATCCCGGTGCTGGAGGGCTACGGACTGACCGAGACGACCGCCCCCTGCACGGCCAACACCCCGTCCCTGACCAAGGTGGGAACCGTGGGCATCCCGATCCCCGGCACCACCATCCGGATCGCCGACGACGGCGAGATCCTGGTCAAGGGCATCGGCGTCTTCAAGGGCTACCACGCGAACGAGACGGCCAACGCCGAGGCCTTCACCGACGGGTTCTTCCGCACCGGCGACCTCGGCGCCCTGGACGAGGACGGCTTCCTGACCATCACCGGCCGCAAGAAGGACCTGCTGGTCACCGCCGGCGGCAAGAACGTGGCACCCGGGCCGATGGAGGAAAAGATCCGCGAGCACCAGCTGGTGGCCCAGGCCGTAGTGGTGGGCGACGGGCGGCCGTTCGTGTCCGCGCTGATCAACCTGGACCCCGAGGGCCTGGAGAATTGGTGCGCAGCGCAGCGCATCCCCGTGATGGGTGCCGCCGAGGCGGCCTCCTCCGAACTAGTCAGGGAGGCCCTGCAGGCCGCCGTCGACGACGCGAACCGGCTGGTCTCCAAGGCCGAGTCGATCCGCAGTTTCGTGGTCCTGGACGCCGACTTCACGGTCGAGTCGGGGCACCTGACCCCGTCACTGAAACTGAAGCGCGCCGCCGTCGTCCGGGACTACGAGGAGCACATCAACCGCATCTACGGCTGAGCGTGCGGCGGGG
>NZ_JBFBKP010000101.1:0-12579 GCF_040702285.1 Arthrobacter sp. NPDC080086 | reverse complement strand
GTCAGGATCTGCTCGGCCCGGCCGAACGGACCCTGCAGGTCGTGCAGCACCGTGGAGGTCAGCCCAATGCCGTCCGTTCCGAAGGAGACCTCGTTGTCCAAGCCCAGCCACTGCCCCTCCGGCAGCCGGTACATGTGGATCTGCAGGTCCAGGTTGGGGAACACGTAGCTGCCCTTGCCCGGCGGGACCCGGGCCGCGATGCCGTTGGCGGTGTCCACCAGGCCGATCAGCCGGGCCAGGTCGCCGCTGTCGTTCCGGTCGGTCAGCGGGTGGTCGGTGTGCAGCCAGACGGTGCCGGACCCGGCCCGGTGTCCCTCGGCGATGCGCATGCTCAGCGACGCGATGTACCCGCCGGGCCAGACCTGCGCGGCGTCGTAGGGATCGCAGTCCTCCGGGGCCGGGATCCGCGGGTCCTCGAAGGCTGCGATTGCGGTGGTGTCGGAGGTGATGATCCGCCAGGCCGTGGCCCTGATGGCGACGCGGCCTCCGGCGGTCAGTTCCGCCTGGAGCAGTTCGATGGTCCGGCCCGGGCGCAGCGTGGTGGTGGTGACCTCAAATTCGCCGCCCGGGATCAGTCCCAGGATTTCGTAGCTGATCCGGGCCATCCGCATGTCCGGCCGCGGGTCGTGCCGGGAGAGCGCGTCGGCCATGATGCCGGAGGCCGGAGCCATGTGCTGCTCGTGGACATTCCAGGCGCCCTGGGCGTGGATGGTCGAGCGGTAGCGGCCTCCGCCGAGGACCTCATAGTAGAAGTCACCCTCGGCCAGCTCGGGCATTTCAGCAGTCAACGGTGACCCTTTCGCAGCAACGTAATCGGAGAATTCCACCACCCTATCGCCTCGCCGCGACGCCGGACTGGGTAGACTCGGGTGCAGGTTTACCCCGACTATGCTGCGAAGAGGTGCTCCCCCTGATCCGAGTTATCAGCTACAACCTCCGCAAACACAAGGCCAGCGGCGAACTTGAGGCGCTGGCCCGCGACTACAAGGTGGACGCCTTGTGCCTGCAGGAGTGCGACACCGAAGACCTTCCCGAAAGCATTGGAAACCTGCAACTGGCCGACGCCACGCGTGGCAACCGGCTGGGCCTGGCGATTTACTACAGCACGGACCGGTTCACCGCCGGCGATACCAAGACCTTCTCGCTGAAGAAGTCCGTGCACGACCGGGTGCTGGCGCCGGCGCATGAGCGGCTGATCGGCACGCGGATGGTGGACAACCAGACGAACCACGCCCTGGTCATCGCCTCGTTCCACGCCGCCCCGTTGACGGCGTCGAACTCGTTGCGGCGCAACCAGATCCATGCCGCCCACGGCGAGTTGCTCAGCATGGGCGGCGGGCTGATGACGCTCATGGTGGGCGACTTCAACTACCCGTTCTTCACGAAGTACCTGACGGAGCAGATGAAGGACGCCGGCTACGAGCTCTCGCTCAGCGACCGGCGCACCTACACCCGCTACAAGGTCTTCAAGGGCCACTTCGACTTCGCCACCTCGCAGGGGCTGGTGATCGAGAAGGTGGAGACGCTGCCCCGCGGCGCGTCCGACCACCTTCCCATCCTGATCTCGGCCGAATACGGCCAAAACCCCGAGTAGAAGTCGATAGCGGAACGGCCGGGCTGGTCAGGCCCGGCCGTTCCCCTTTAATCCCGCTACTTCGAGCCCGGCTCGTTCTGCTCCACGTACTCGTCAGGGTCGACGTCCCGGGCCTTGATGCCGCCGGCGTGGGCTGCCTCGAAGGCGTAGAAGGACACGGCCAGCTTGTGCCGCAGGTCCAGGTCCGCGTTCAGCCGGAAGTCGGTGAGGCCCTCGCGTTCCTCCTCGCCCATGTGCTCGCTGTTGGCCTCATTCACCTTCGCGACGGCGGCCCACCACTCGTCGGAGCCGGCGTCGTGCCGCCCGACGTCGGCGATCGCGTCCCGGATCTCGTTGTGGTCGTGGATGGCGTCGGTGGTCTCGTCCTCCGGTGAGTCCTTGCCGCCCTCACCCGTGCCCAGCGCCAGCAACTCCGGATAGAACAGTTCCTCCTCGGCCTTGGCGTGGACTTCCAGCAGGATCTGCAGGCGGTCCCAGACGGCGGCCAGGTCCACGGGGGCTGCACCGCGCATCTCCTCCAGGATCGCGAACATGCGGCGCTGGTCGTGGTGGTCGTTGAGGATGACGTCGGTGATGTCCATGCGTGCTCCTGCGGGGTTTTCGGCCGTGTCCCGCCCGCGCTGCGGCGGAGGGATCGGCGGCGTGTGCCGGCGGCGGGGTGCCGTTGCTCCGATGCTAGTGCAGGACCCGCGGGCGGTGCCGCCCGGCCGGGGAAGTTCCGGCGTTTCAGGCAAACATCGCGTGAACAAAGCACGGACGGACGTGAAAAACAGGCAGTTCCGTAACCTTCCCGTGATCTACTTTTGGGCGTCATCCTGCGGTCCGGGCACTGTCCGGGGCCAGCGGGATGTGGCAGGCCGGAGCCTACGACGGGACCGTCGGGAATCCGGCTGCCTCCGGGGCGGGGACCCCGGGACCGTAACTTTTCCGTCGCTTCCAGCGATTACCCCTGCGCAGGACCGGCTGACGACAGCAGCCAGAATGTCCGGCCCGATAACGAAGGAAATGATCACGTGACTTTTTCCAGACGGAGTTTTCTCGGAGTGGCGGGAGCGACGGCGGCTACCGCCATTGCAACCACCGCCACGGTCCGTGCCGCGACCGCCGCCGCCCCGAACCTGCCCGCGCCCGAAGCGTCCGGCATCGAGCACATCATCGTGGTGATGATGGAGAACCGCTCCTTCGACCACTTCCTCGGCTGGCTGCCGGGCGCCGACGGCACACAGTCCGGGCTGAGCTTCAGGGACCGTTACGGCATCCCGCACTCGACCTACCACCTGACCGATTTCCAGGGTTGCGGCCACCCGGACCCGGACCACTCCTACGAGGGCGGCCGGATCCAGTTCAACAACGGCAAGAACGACGGCTGGCTCCGGGCCGGCGAGAACGACGAATTCGCGGTCGGCTACTACGACGCCCCGGACCTGGACTTCTGGCGCCAGGCCGGACCCGACTGGACCGTCTGCGACCGCTACTTCGCCGCGACCATGGCCGAGACGTACCCCAACCGCTTCTACCAGCACGCCGCCGCCACGGATCGGATCCACAACTCCACCGTGACCGCCACGCTCCCCACCATCTGGGACCGGCTGGCCGCCGCGGGCGTGGCCGGGAAGTACTACTACGGCGACATCCCCTTCACGGCGCTCTGGGGCACCAAGTACCAGCCCATCTCCCACCCCTACGCGGACTTCCTCACGGACTGCTCGGCCGGGACCCTGCCGGCCGTGTCCTTCGTGGACCCGCGCTTCACCGACGAGGGGTCCGGGACCTCCGGGGACGACCACCCACACGCGGACATCCGCTCCGGCGAGACCTTCCTGGCCGAGGTCTACAACGCGGTCACCTCCGGCCCCGGCTGGGCCAACACCCTGCTGGTGGTCAACTACGACGAATGGGGCGGCTTCTACGACCACGTCGCCCCCGCGGCGGCTCCCGACACCGCGGACACGACGGCCCTCCGCGGCTTCCGGGTCCCGTCCCTGGTGGTCTCCCCGCGCGCCCGGCGCCGCTACGTCGCCCACGACGTCTACGACCACACCTCGGTCCTCAAGGCCATCGAGTGGCGCTGGAACCTGCCGCCCCTGACACCCCGCGACCAGGCCGCCCGGAACATCGCCGAGGTCCTGGACTTCGGCACCCCCGCCAACCTCGCCGCCCCCAAGTACCTCGTCCCGCCCTTCGTGGCCGGCCCCGCCTGCACCCCGGTGGGACCACCCCCGGAAGAGGAATGGTCCGGACTGAAACAGAAAGCCCTCGCCGACGGATGGAAACTGCCGTGAACAACACCCCCAGCAACGCCAGCACCAGCACGCAGGCCGCGCCGCGCCCCGGCCGCCGGATCCTGAAGCGGTTCGCCGCCGCCTCCGCGCTCGTCCTCGCCGCCGCGGGCATCGGCTACGGCTCCGCGTCCGCCTCCGCGGGCGCCCCCGCCGCCGCACCCCAGCAGGCCGGAACCGCCGTCCCCGCCGCGACCCAGACCGGCGGCTACCTGCCCGGGGCCAAGCACCTCTTCGTGATCAACCTCGAGAACAAGGGCTACGACGAGACCTGGGGCCCGGCGTCGGCCGCCCCGTACCTGTCCCAGACGCTCCGCAGCCAGGGCGTGCTGCTGAACCAGTACTTCGGCACCGCCCACAACTCCCAGCCCAATTACGTCTCGCAGATCTCCGGCCAAGGGCCGAACGCCCAGATGCAGTCCGACTGCCAGACCTACTCGCCGTTCGTGGGCACCGGTACCGCCAGCCCGGGCCAGGCCGTCGGCGACGGCTGTGTCTTCCCCGCCAGCGTCCCCACCGTCGCCGGGCAGCTCAAGGATGCCGGGAAGACCTGGAAGGGCTACATGGAGGACATGGGCACCCCCTGCCGGCACCCCGCGCTCGGCGCCGTCGACGACACCCAGAAGGCTAGGGTCGGCGACCAGTACGCGGCCCGCCACAACCCGTTCGTCTACTTTGCCGGGATCACCGGTTCACCCGACTGCGCCGCGAACGACGTCGACCTCTCCAACCTGAGCACCGACCTCGCTTCCACCGCCACGACGCCGAATCTGTCGATGATCACGCCCAACCTCTGCCACGACGGCCACGACTCCCCCTGCGTGGACGGCAAGCCCGGCGGCCTGGCCAGCGCCGACGCCTGGCTCAAGCAGTGGGTCCCGGTCATCACCGGCTCGCCGGCGTTCAAGCAGGACGGCGTCCTGGTCATCACCTTCGACGAGTCCGACGGCCCCCAGTCCGACGCCAGCGCCTGCTGCGGCGAGGGCCCCGGGCCGAACGCGGCCCTTCCCGGCATCACGGGGATGGGCGGCGGCCGGGTGGGCGCCCTGGTGCTCTCCCCGTTCAGCAAGGGCGGCACCTGGTCCACCACCCCGTACAACCACTACAGCCTGCTGGCCAGCATCGAGGACACCTTCGGCCTGCCCTACCTCGGCTACGCCGGGACCCCGGGCCTGAACCGGTTCGGCCTCGACGTCTACAACGCCGGGGTCTGAGGCACGGCGTCTGAAGGCCGGGACCTGAAACCGCGGTGGCCGGTCAGTGGATGAGGCCGGCCACCAGGTTGATGGTGGTGGCGAGCACGATCGTGCCCAGCAGGTAGGACAGGAGCGCCTGCCGCAGGACGGTGGTGCGGATGGCATCGGTCTTGAGGTCCGTGTCCGAGACCTGGAAGGTCATGCCTACGGTGAAGGCCAGGTAAGCGAAGTCCAGGTAGCGGGGCAGCTTGTCCTCGTTGAAGTCGACGCCGGTCTTGTCCCGGTAGTAGATGGAGGCGTACCGGAGCGTGTACAGGGTGTGCACCAGGAACCAGGACAGCGCGACGCTGCCCACGGCCATGGCAATGATGGCCGCCTTGGTGCCGCCCTGGGCGTTGGAGGCATCCAGCAGGATCAGGGCGACGCCGCCGAAGCTCGCCACGGTGGCCACCAGCACCAGGCCGTCGGCCAGGCCGCGGCTGGGGTCCTCGCGGCGGGCGTGCGCCGCCGTCGCCTGCGGCTGCAGGCCGCCGATCACCGACCACACCCAGATCAGGTAGGTCAGGGACGCCGCCGCCCAGCCCAGCGCGGGCGCGTAGGCCCAGGACATCAGGGAGCCGACGGCGACAGCGGTGGCCACGCCGACCAGGACCATCACGAGGACCCGGAGCCGGGAGTGGTGGGCCCGGCTGTTGAAATTGTGGCCGCCATGGCCGTTCGCTACCTCTGCATTCATGCGCCGATCTTCCCAGCAGAGCCTCCCATTGCGGCGCACGGCGGGGCGTGTCGGCGCCGTTTCCTTCCAACGCCCCGGCCCGGCGGGTAGCGTGGGCGGGGCAGGCCGCGGCCCCGCCGCGGCTTCCCCCTGCCGAAGGAGTGCCATGCCCAGGTCCCACCGATCCCCCAAGCACGAGCCGGACACCGATGTGGAGCTCAACCCGCTCTTCAGCAGGCCGGGCGAGGCCACCACGTTTCCCAAGTTCCGGCTACCCGACGGCGAGTCCCTCCCCGCTACGGCCTACCAGGTGGTCCATGACGAGGCGATGCTGGACGGCAATGCCCGCCTGAACCTGGCCACCTTCGTGGGCACGTGGATGGAGACCGAGGCCGCGAAGCTCTACGCCGAGACGTTCGACAAGAACATGATCGACAAGGACGAGTACCCGCAGACCGCCCTGATCGAGACCCGCTGCTGGCGGATGCTCGCCGACCTCTGGAACGCCCCGGACCCGGAGTCCGCCGTCGGGACCTCCACCATCGGCTCCTCCGAGGCCTGCATGCTGGGCGGCCTGGCCCTGAAGCGCCGCTGGCAGAACGCCCGCCGGGCCGCGGGCAAACCCACGGACAAGCCCAATCTGGTCCTCAGCTCCGCCGTCCAGGTCTGCTGGGAGAAGTTCTGCAACTACTGGGAGGTCGAGGCCCGCTACGTCCCCGTCTCCGCCGAACACCCGGTCCTGGACGGTACCCACCTGGAGCAGTACGTCGACGAGAACACCATCGGCGTCGTGGCCATCATGGGCGTCACCTACACCGGCCGTTACGAGGACATCGCCGGAATCTCGGCCGCGCTGGACGCCATCGAGGACAAGCACGGCCACGACGTCCCCATCCACGTCGACGGTGCCTCCGGGGCCATGATCGCCCCGTTCCTGCAGCCGGACACGGTGTGGGACTTCCGGCTCCCCCGGGTCGCCTCGATCAACACCTCCGGCCACAAGTACGGCCTGGTCTACCCCGGCCTCGGCTGGGTGATTTGGCGGGACAAGGACGCCCTGCCGGAGGAGCTGGTGTTCCACGTCAGCTACCTCGGCGGGGACATGCCCACGTTCGCCCTGAACTTCTCCCGCCCGGGCGCCCAGGTGCTGCTGCAGTACTACCTCTTCATTCGACTCGGCTTCGAGGGCTACGCCTCCGTCCAGTCCGCCTGCCGCGACGTGGCCACTTACCTCTCCGCGGAGATCGGCGCCATGGAGGCGTTCACCCTGTGGAGCGACGGCTCGGACATCCCGGTCTTCGCATGGCAACTGGCCGACGGCCACACACGCAACTGGAACCTCCACCACCTGTCGGAGCGGCTGCGGATGAGCGGCTGGATTGTTCCCGCCTACCCGCTCCCGGACGGCCTCGGCGACATCACGGTGCAGCGCGTGGTGGTGCGGAACGGCTTCACTAAGGACCTCGCGGCGAGTTTCCTGGCCGACCTGAAGAAGGAGGTCGAGTATCTGGACTCCCTCGACGCGCCGATGCCCTCCCAGGGGCAGAGCCCGGCCTTCCACCACTGAGGATTCTTAAGCGATTCTTAACCGGTGCCGGGGACACTGGAAGAGGCGCGCCGCCGCGCGCCAGCGCCCCCGACACGGAGGATTCCATGACAGGACCCGCCCCACTCGATCGATCAGCCGAGCGCCACGGTTCTTCCGGCACAGGTTCGGCCGGCACCGGTTCATCCGGCACGGCTGCCGGCCGGTTCTGGCCGCTGCCCCGGCAGCGCCACTGGCTGCTGCTGGCGGTACTGCTCTCGGCCGTCGTGATCGCCCTCGGTGTCACGGTGAAGCTGCTGCCCGGCGACACCGCGGCCGAGCTGGGCATCGACCAGAACCTTAGCCAGCACCACATCGCCGTGCTGACCGCCGTCGCCATGGCCATCAACCTGGTCTTCGGCCCGGTGGTGGGGCTCGCCGTCGTCGCCGTCATCGCGCTGGTGATCTGGCTGGTCCGGGGCGACCTGGTCAAGGCGGTGGCCTTCGGGCTGGTGGCCTGCTCCGGCTGGGTAGCCAGCGAGGCGTTCAAGCTCCTGATCGCCCGGCAGCGCCCGGACCAGGGCCTGCTGGTGGACCCGCTCTCCCCCGAGACCGGCTCCAACAGCTTCCCCAGCGGGCACGTGTCCTTTGCCGTGGCGCTGGCGTTCGCCCTGTTCTTCCTGGTCCGCGGCACCCGCTGGGCCCGGCCGGTCGCCATTCTCGGCGCCGTGGTGGCCGTGATCGTGGCCTGGTCCCGGCTCTACGTCGGTGTGCATTACCCCACCGACGTCACCGCCTCGTTCCTGGCCGCCAGCGCCGCCGTCCTGGTGGTCACCGGCCTCTGGAACCGGTTCGGACCGGCCCTGGCGGAACGGATCCCCGCCGCCCTCCGCTCTCCCCGACGCTAAAGGACCCCGCCCGTGCACAGCATCGTCCACGCCGCCACCCTGGCCCCCGGCCTCGTCGCCGGCGCCCCCTCCCTGCTGGATCCCGCGACCATGCTCTCCGGGTTGGGACCGGCGGCCCTCGGCGTCATTGCCGCCATGGTGTTCATCGAGTCGGGGGTCCTGTTTCCGTTCCTGCCGGGCGATTCGCTGCTGTTCACCGCCGGGCTGCTGCACCGGGAGCTGCAGTTGGGCCTGCCGGTGCTGATCGGGGTGATCACGGCCGCCGCGATCGCCGGCGACCAGGTGGGCTACTTCCTCGGCCGGACCTTCGGCCGCCGCTGGTTCAAGGACGACGCGCGGATCCTGAAGACCGCCCGCCTTACCGCCACCGAGGACTTCTTCCGCCGGCACGGGGGCGCCGCCGTCGTCCTGGCCCGCTTCGTCCCGATGGTCCGCACCTTCGCGCCGCTGACCGCCGGGATCGGCCGCTACGGCTACCGCTCCTTCACCCTCTGGAACGTCGTCGGGGCCCTCGCCTGGGCCACCTCGGTGACGCTGCTGGGTACCTGGCTGGGCCACTACGCGGTCATCGCGAACAACATTGACATCATCGCCATCGCGATGGTCCTGGTCTCGGTGCTTCCCTGGCTGGTCCAGTTGCTCCGGCGGCGCCGCGGCGGCGCCCGTGGTTCCTCGGGCACGGACTCTTCCGGCACTCCCGCGGACGACGACGCGACGCGGGACGGCGGGGACGACGGCGGATTCCGGGATCGCGTGTCCGGGGACGGGGTGCGCACCGCGGCGGTGGAAGACTAGCCCCATGCCGATGCCCGCCCTGCTGCTGGTCGAGGACGATCCCGTCCTCGGCCCGCTGATCGCCGAACTCCTGGAACCCGATTACCGGGTGGTCCTCGCCGCCAGCGGGCAGGAGGGCCTGCACCGCGGGTTGACCGGGGCCTGGGACGTGATGGTGATCGACCGCGGCCTCCCGGGCCTGGACGGCATCGGCCTGATCGGTGCCCTGCGCGCCAAGGGCATCGCGACGCCGATCCTGATCCTGACGGCGCTCGGCGATCCGGACGAGAAGGTCCGGGGCCTGGACGCCGGCGCCAATGACTACGTCACCAAACCCTTCGACGCCCGCGAACTGGCCGCCCGGCTCCGGGCCCTCACCCGCACGTTCGCCCCGCCGCCGGCCACGGTCCCCATCGGCGGCTGGGAGCTGGATCCCGGGGCGCGCCTGGTCCGCTCCCTCTACGGCCAGACCGTCACCCTCACCGCCAAGGAGGCCGAACTGCTGGCCGCCCTCGCCACCGAACCGGGGCGCGTGTTCACCCGGGACGAGCTGCTGTCCCGGTACTTTTCCCCGACGGACCAGCCGGGTGTGATCGACACCTATGTCCACCACCTCCGCCGGAAGATCTCCAAGTCCGTGGTCCGCACCGTCCACGGGCTCGGCTACCAGATCGGCGACCCCGAATGAGCAGGTTGATGAGCAGGTTTCCGCGGGCGGGTGTCCATGAGTAAGGCAACGGCGGCCGGGCCGAGCCCGGACGAGATCACGCTGCGCCGGGCGGCCCTGAAGGTGGCCGTGCGGATCAGTGCCGTCAGTGCCGTGCTGGTGCTGGCGCTCCTGGCGGTGGCCACCGCGTATCTGGTGCATAAGCTGTCCCAGCCCACCCCGCTGCCGGCCACGGGCGCCGGAACAACGTACGCCTATGTGGACTCGCGCGACATCCTCGAGGCCATGATCATCGCCGGCGTGGCGGGCATCGCCCTGGCCGGACTGGCGGGGTGGCTCAGCGCCCGCAGCGCCATCCGTCCCCTCGGCGAGGCCCTGGCGCTGCAGCGCCGCTTCGTCCAGGACGCCAGCCACGAACTGCGCACCCCGCTGGCGATCCTGGATACCCGCATCCAGCTGGCCCAGCGTGACGCGGAGGGAGATCCGACGGCCCTGCGCAACCTGGCCCGGATCCGCGCGGACACGGCCACGCTGACCGGGATCGTGAACGAGCTGTTGCTGGCTGCGACGGCGGCGGCCCCGGACCCCGGCGCTCCCCCGGTGGAGCTGGCCGGCGTCGCCGAGTCCGTCACGGAAAGCCTGCGGCAGGTGGCCGACGGCAAGGGCATCGTGCTCGGCTTCGAGGCCAGTGGCCGCCCCCGGGCGCGGATCGAGGCCAATGCCCTGCGGCGGGCGGTGCTGGCCCTGGCGGACAACGCTCTGGCGCACACCCCCTCAGGCGGCCAGGTCCTGATTAGGGCCGCGGAAGAGGACGGGTCCGCCGTGATCACCGTCTCCGACACCGGCCCGGGCATCACCGGGGTGGACCAGGACCGCATCTTTGACCGGTTCGTCCACGCCGCCCGGCCCGCGGGGTCCGACGGCGGACGCGGCTTCGGGATCGGGCTGTCGCTGGTGCGCGAGATCGCGATGGCCGCCGGTGGCACGGTTTCGGTGGCGGGCACCAGTCCGGAGGGCACGGTGCTGCGGATCGAGCTGCCGGCCGCGACGGACTAGGCAGCCACAGCAGGGCTCAAGGGGCCTGACCGGCCCGCCTAACGTGGATGCAACCGCTTACAGCGCGGCGCTGGTCTCCACGCGGTTCTCCGGCCGGTTCGCCGCCCGGTTGTCCGCACAGTCGCAGGCCGGGGCGCCGGCAGGTTCCACGTTGGTCCGGGCCAGGAGGGCCTCCACCACTTCGGCCACCAGGTCTTCCTTGTCGCGGCGCTTGGCGTCCTCCATCTGCGCCACTTCCACCCGGGCAGCCTGCCACGCGGACCAGTGTCCTGATACCAGCGCCCAGAGCGAGAGGGCCGAGACGTAGACCACCGAGTCCAGCCAGCCCATCATCAGCGAGATCGGGATCATCAGGATCCAGATGATCGCCAGCCAGCCGTTCACGCGCCGCATGAAGACAGGGTCGCCCTGGACCATTGCCCAGAGACTCTTGATGGGGCCCATGCATCCTCCTTGGTGATAACACGGCGGAGCGGACCGCCTCCGGGACCTTATCCACGCAGGCTGGGAGATTGCTGGCAATTTCCAAGCCTGGAAGGCGGAGCGGGAAGCGGGACCGGAACGGCCCGGCGGGACTACTCTCAGTCCATGCTGAGATATCCCGGCGGGGCCGGATCCGGGGAGGACCGGGCCGCGTGAGCTTCCTGACCCTGGCGCTGATCGCCGTCGTCGCACTGGCCGGGCCGTTACTGGCCCTGCCGGTCCGCTGGCATCTGCCGGTGGTGCTCGGGGAACTGCTGGCAGGCGTCCTGATCGGCCGCACCGGGCTGGCCCTGGTGGACCCGGGTGACCCCACGTTCAGCCTGCTCGCCAACATCGGATTCGCCCTGATGATGTTCGTCGCGGGAACCCACGTCCCGGTCCGGGACCCGGTGATCCGGACGGCCCTGGGACGCGGGGCGGGACGGGCGCTGCTGGCCGCGGCCGCGGCGGCGGCAGCAGGGACCGGCCTGGGGCTGCTCTTCGGCACCGGACACGCCCCGCTCTACGTGGTGCTGCTGGCGTCCTCCTCCGCCGCCTTGGTGCTGCCTATCGTGGACTCGCTGCGCCTGGGCGGGCCGCACGTCGTTGCCATGATGGCGCAGGTGGCCATCGCCGACATCGCCTGCATCGTCGCACTGCCGCTGGCACTCGACCCGCCCAACGCCGCGCGCGGCGCCCTGGGCGCCGTCACCGTGGCCGCGGCCGCCGTCGTCCTCTTCTTCGGCCTGCGCGCCCTGGAGCGCAGGGGCACCCGCCAGCGCGTTCACCGGCTCTCCGAGCAGCGGAAGTTCGCCCTGGAACTACGGATACAACTGGCGCTGCTGTTCGCCCTGGCCGGCATCGCGAACCTGGGCCGGGTGTCGGTGATGCTGGCGGGCTTCTCCTTCGGGCTGGTGGTCGCGGCCGTCGGGGAGCCCCGGCGCCTGGCCCGCCAGCTGTTCGCCGTCAGCGACGGGTTCCTGGGGCCGGTGTTCTTCGTCTGGCTGGGTGCCACCCTGAACCTGCGCGACCTGGCCGGCCGGCCGGAGATGGTGGCTCTCGGACTGGCGTTGGGGCTGGGGACCGTCGCGCTGCACGCCGGGCTCAGGGCGGTGGGCCTGCCGTTGCCGCTGGGGGTCATGTCCGCGGCGCAGCTGGGCATCCCGGTGGCGGCGGCCAGCATCGGCACCCAGCTGCATGTCCTGCTTCCGGGCGAAGACGCGGCCCTGCTGCTGGGCGCGTTGGTCACGATCGGGGCAAGTGCGGTGGCCGGGTCCCGGGCCGCGGGGACGTTTGGCCCGCCGCCCGGGGCCGATACCCGGTAGGCGTCCGACGCCGTCAGTCGCGGAGGGCAATGACCTGGGCGGAGTCCGGGGTGTCGGCGATGACCAGCACCCGCGGAG
>NZ_JBFBKP010000100.1:0-13244 GCF_040702285.1 Arthrobacter sp. NPDC080086 | reverse complement strand
CGAAAACCGTGGCGGAAGCGGTGCCGAGGTCGCGCAGGGCGGCGACGGCGGCCGCGGCGGTTCCGCCCCCGCCCAGCACGGCGGCGGTCGGCGCATCCGGGGCGCCGGCGTAGCGGAGGGCGTTGACGATGCCGGCGACGTCGGTGTTGTACCCGACGAGGCGCGGACCTGCGGGCCCGGGCTCGAGTGCGACGGTGTTGACCACGCCGAGGGTCTCCCCCACGCCGCGGACCTCGTCCACGGCCGCGGCCATGGCGGCCTTCAGCGGCATCGTCACCGAGAGCCCCCGCCAACTGTCCTCAGCGCGGACCGTCGACAGGAACCCGGGCAGGGCGTCGACGGTGACATCGATCGCCTCGTAGCCGATGTCCACGCCGAGTGCCGCGTAGGCGGCCCGGTGCAAGGCCGGGGACTTCGAATGCCCGATGGGGTGGCCGAGGACGGCCGCCCGTCCGGTCACACGCAACGGTTCGGGTTGGCGCTGCACCAGGCATTGTACTTAGCCACGTTGACGTTGTGCTCCGCCAGCGTCTTGGCGAACAGGGTCTCCTTGGTGTCCAGGTTGACCGTCACCCAGTAGAGGTAGTCGTTCGTCTTCGGCTTGGCGGCGGCGTCGATGGCGGTCTTGCCCGGCGAGCCGATCGGACCGGCGGGCAGGCCCTGGTTGGCGTAGGTGTTGTACGGGTTCGACTTGTCCGCCTTCTGCGCCTCATCGATGTGGAAGCTGCGGATGCCCAGGCCGTAGGTGACTGTGGCGTCGGACTGGATCAGGCCGCCGGTCTCCGTGTTGTTGGGCTTGAGGCGGTTGTAGATGGCGCCGGCGACGTCACCGTACTCGGCCTGGCCGCCCTCGGCCTGGACGATGCTGGCGACGGTCAGGACGTCGTACTGCTTGGCCGGGTCGGTGATGCCCTGGGCCTTCAGCTCGTCCAGGGTGCTGCCGACCAGTTTCGTCAGGACGTCCTTGGCTGAGGTGCCCAGCGGGAAGCGGTATTCGCCGGGGAACAGGAAGCCCTCAAGGTTCTTGGCCTTCGCGGGAACGCCGAACTGTGCCGGGGAGTCGCTGAGCGCCTTGAGCTCGGGGACCGGCACGCCGGTGCCTTCGGAGATGGCCTGCAGGGATTCGTTGATGCGCATGCCGGCGCTGAGGGCGAAGTACATGACCTTGCCGCTGCCCTTGTTCAGCAGGATGTTGACGGCATCGGTGTTGTTCATTTCCTTGCGCATGCTGAAGGTGCCCGGGGTGAGGGCTCCGCCGGCAGCCACGAAGGCCTTGACGAAGTTGTCCGGGTTGGCGATGACCTGCTTGGCCTGCAGGTCCGCGGCCACGGACTTGGGGCCTGCGCCGGCCGGCACGGTGATGGTGACCTCGCCGGTGCCGGGGCCCGGGTAGTCCGCAACCGTGTTGCCGCCGAGCAGCGGCTTGATGAACTGGGCGCCGACGACGATTGCGACGACGAAGACGGCGAGGGTCAGGACCAGGGCCAGGAAGCGGCGGCGGCGCCGGACCTTCTTGGACGGGCCCTTGGCGACGGGGATGCCCGCGGCGCCGATCAGGTCGCGGCCGTGCTCCTCTTCGTCGTGGTGGTCTTCGAGGGGGTGCCCGGCGTAGGCCGCGCCCTCATGGTGGTCGTCGAGGTGCTCGTCGTAGTACGCGGCGCCGTCGGCGGGGTGGCCGTACTGCAGGGCGTCGGCACGGCGGAGGGTTTCCTCACGGGAGAGACCCCCGGCGTATTCGTGGACGGGCTCCTGGGCCGCGTCGTGCAGCTCGTGGGCCGGCTCCTCGTGGGCGGCCTCTGCGAAGGCGGGGGCAGCGTAGCCAGCCTCGTGGTGCGCCTCTTCGGCGGGCACAGGCTCGACATGGACGGGCTGCTGGGCCGGTTCGTGCACGGGCACCTGGTCGGTGTGCGCGTCGTGGACCGGCGCTTCGTGGACCGGTTCCTCCTGCACGGGCTCGGCGTATGCGGGCTCCTGGTGCACGGGTTCCTGGACCGGTTCGTGCGCGGGTTCCTGATGGGACGGCGCCTCGGGGGCGGCCTGCTCCTCCTGGCCCGTGACATAGGCCTGCGGCGGGACGACTTCGTGGTTCTGGGTGGCCAGGAACTTCTCCTGGGCCCGGATTTCCTTGCGCGTCAGCGGGCGGTCTGCGCCGCCAGTGGCAAAACCAGAGGACTCGTCATTGTTGACCGGGCTCACTGTAGCCTTCCATTTCGGGCAGAATGCGTTGTGCAGAATGCGCGTTTAAGTCCGGGGCGGCCTGAGCGCCGCCACCGGTCGGCCCCGGCTGCGGGTCCGCGCTGACGCGGCGACCCACTTCCGTCCCCCTGGCCTTTTGCATATCGATTGCGTGTTGCAGTATCCCTGCGGCCGCAACCTGATCAACCACTTTACGATGGTCGCGGCTGCTCATGCCAGCTTGGTGCAGGTCCCGGTGCGCTGAAACGGTGCTCAGTCGCTCGTCAACCAGCCAGACGGGAATGTCGGCGTCGGCCGCCCGCAGGGTACTGACCAGTAGCTTTGCATAGTCGGAAGCCATTGTCGCGGAGGCGTGCTCCTCCCCCTTCATGGTGCGGGGCAGGCCGACAAAAATTTCCACGACGTCCCGCTCCAGCGCCTCCCGGACCAGGATCCTGACGTCGGAAGCTTTCTTGGCGTCACGCTTGAGCGTCCGGAGCGGGGTTGCGAGGATGCCGTCAGGGTCACACACGGCCACCCCCACGCGCACGGTGCCGACGTCTACCCCGAGCTTCACGCCCCGGAGGTAGCCGCCGGGCACCATAGCGTCAACCATCCGCGGCCTTTAGCGCTTGGTGATGGCGTCGACGACGGCGGTCAGGGCTGCCCCGACCTTGCTAACGTCGGTGCCGCCGCCCTGGGCGACGTCGTCCTTGCCGCCGCCGCCACCGCCGAGGATGCCGGCGGCCAGGCGGACCAGCGCGCCGGCCTTGACGCCGGCCTCACGGGCGGCCTCATTGGTGGCCACCAGGATCACCGGGCGGTCGTTGCTGACGCCGGCCACCGCGACGGCCGCGGCGTCGGAGCCGAGACGGGTGCGCAGGTCCAGGGCCAGGCCGCGCAGGTCTTCCGCGCCACCGATCTGGCCGGCGTCGTGGGCGATGACCTTGACGCCCGAGGCGTCCTTGGCGGTGCCCACCAGTTGCGCGGCGGCGGCGGTGAGCTGCTCCTTGCGGAGACGCTCGAGTTCCTTCTCGGTGGCCTTGAGCTTGGCGAGGGTGCCGGCGATGCGCTCGGTGAGCAGGCCTGAGGGCACCTTGAGCATGTCGGTGAGCTCGGTGACCAGGGCGCGTTCGGCGGCCAAGTGCCGGAAGGCGTCCATGCCGACGAAGGCCTCGACGCGGCGGTTGCCCGAGCCGACGGACTGCTCACCCAGCAGCGACAGGCTGCCGATGAGTGAGGTGTTGGACACGTGCGTGCCGCCGCAGAGCTCGCGGGACCAGGCGCCGTCGATCTCCACGACGCGGACCTCGTTGCCGTAGTTCTCGCCGAAGAGCGCCATGGCGCCGAGTGCCTTCGCCTCGGCCAGGCCCATGATCTTGGTCTCAACCTGGTAGTTGTTGCGGATGGCGATGTTGGCGACCTCTTCGATCTCCGAGCGGGTGGCCGTGCTCAGGCCCTCGCCCCAGGAGAAGTCGAAGCGGAGGTAGCCGGCCTTGTTGAAGGAGCCGCGCTGCAGCGCCTCCGGCCCGAGGATCTGGTGCAGGGCGGCGTGCACGATGTGCGTGCCCGTGTGTGCCTGCTCGGCTGCGTGCCGGCGTTCGCGGTCGACGGCGGCGAGGACGCGGGCGTCGGCGCCGATTTCACCCTCGCGGACGATCGCCTTGTGGACGCTGAGGCCCTTGATGGGGCGCTGCACGTCCAGGACCTCGACGACGAAGCCGTCGCCGGTGATCAGACCGGTGTCGGCGGCCTGGCCGCCGGCCTCGGCGTAGAACGGGGTCTCGGCCAGGACGAGTTCAATCTCCTCGCCGGTGGCGGCGTGGCCCACCTTGCGGCCGTTGGCGAGGATGCCGCGGACCGTGGACTCGCCGGCGAGCTCGGTGTAGCCGGTGAAGACGGTCTCACCCGCGGTCAAAAGCTCCTGGAAGGCGCTCATGTCCGCGTAGGCGCCCTTCTTGCCCTTGGCGTCGGCCTGGGCGCGCTGGCGCTGTTCCAGCATGAGCTTGCGGAACTCGGGCTCGTCGACCTTGAGGCCGGCCTCCTCGGCCATTTCCAGGGTCAGGTCGATCGGGAAGCCGTAGGTGTCGTGCAGGGTGAAGGCGTCGGCGCCGGAGAGCGGGCGGCCGGCGGACTTGGATTCCTTGACCGCGTCCTCCAGCCGGGCGGTGCCGGAGGCGATGGTGCGCAGAAATGCCTTCTCCTCGGCGTAGGCGATCCGGCTGATCCGGTCGAAGTCGGTCTCCACGATCGGGTAGACGCCCTTCATGGCGTCGCGGGAGGCCGGGAGCAGCTCGGGCAGGCAGGCCTTCTCGACGCCCAGCAGGCGCATGGAGCGGACGGCGCGGCGGATCAGGCGGCGCAGCACGTAGCCGCGGCCCTCGTTGGAGGGGGTGACGCCGTCGGCGATCAGCATCAGGGCCGACCGGATGTGGTCGGCGACGACGCGCATGCGGACGTCGTCGGTGTGGTGCGGGTCCTCGGGGGTTTCGGCGGAGGTGTACGCCTTGCCGGAGAGCTCGGCGGCCTTGTCGATGACGGGACGGACCTGGTCCGTCTCGTACATGTTCTCGACGCCCTGCAGGATCATCGCGAGGCGCTCCATGCCGAGGCCGGTGTCGATGTTCTTCTTGGGCAGTTCGCCGGTGATGTCGAAGTCCACCTTGGAGCGGACGTTGTCGATCTGGTACTGCATGAAGACGAGGTTCCAGATCTCGATGTAGCGGGTCTCGTCGGCCAGCGGACCGCCCTCGATGCCGTAGGCGGGGCCGCGGTCGTAGTAGATCTCTGAGCAGGGGCCGGCGGGGCCGGGCTGGCCGGTGGACCAGTAGTTGTCCGACTTGCCCATCCGCTGGATTCGCTCGGCCGGGACGCCGGTGTTCTTCAGCCAGAGTTCCTTGGCCTCGTCGTCCTCTTCGTAGACGGTGACCCAGAGGCGCTCCGGCGGCAGGCCGTAGCCGCCGTCGTCGACGCTGGTGGTCAGCAGCTCCCAGGCAAACTTGATGGCGTCTTCCTTGAAGTAGTCGCCGAAGGAGAAGTTGCCGCACATCTGGAAGAAGGTGCCGTGGCGGGCGGTCTTGCCCACCTCTTCGATGTCGCCGGTGCGGATGCACTTCTGGATGCTGGTGGCACGCGGGTAGGGCGGCTCCTCACGGGCGGTGAGGTACGGGATGAACGGGACCATGCCGGCCACCGTGAACAGCAGGGAGGGGTCGCTGGAGACCAGGGAGGCGGAGGGCACGGCGGTGTGTCCCTTGCTGACAAAAAAATCGATCCAGCGCTTGGTGATCTCCTGCGACTTCATAACCTGGTTACTAACCCTTCAATAATTCTTTACAACGTAGGTGGCGACGCACCGGTGGCATCGGGTGGTTCGGGGGTGGCGGGCGGCCTAGCGGCGCAGCGCGTCCCGGGCGGGAGCGGCGGCGTCGTCTACTCCCAGCGCTGAACGCAGTTCGCTCTCGCGGTCGCGCATGCCGGTGCGGACGGCGTCGGCGAAGTCGTAGACGCTGTCGGCCAGGCGGCCCACGGCGCGGTTCATGCCTTCGGGGCCCAGCGCGGTCTGCGCCTGGGTGATTTTACGGAAGGCGATGACGCCGACGGCGACGCCGATGCCCATCCAGAGAATCCTGTTCATGTCAGCTTCTTTCAGCGGGAGCGGGCCGGGTCAGCGGCTGCGGCGGCCGGAGGAGGGCTTCTTGCGCGCGGAGAACGCCGAGCGCACGCCGTAGCTGAAGGCGGCGACCTTGATCAGCGGCGAACCCACGGTGGCCGCGACCAGGGAGGACAGGGCGGAGAGGTTCGCGGAGGCGTCGGAGACGTTGGCGGCGATCCCGTCAACCTTCTTCAGCTGCTGGTTGGTGGTGGAGACGGTGGCGGTGACCTCATCCATGAGCGGGGTGGCGCCGTCGCTGAGCGAGCGGATGGTGCTGCGCACCTCGTCGAACACTCCCCCGAGCTTCAGGATCGGCACGGCGAGCAGCAGGACCAGGAGTGCAAACACCCCGGCCGCGATCAGGCCGGCAATATCGCCACCAGTCATAGACGTTCATCTCCTTGAAACTCCGTGGATTACTGCGGGGCCGCTCCGCCATAATGCGTGGCCGCGGACTCCCTCAAGTACCTTACCTACAAAGAAGCCCGCGGCGCTTGCCACGGGCTTCTTTGTAGGTCTCGCGTTGGATCTAGCGTGCGTAGAATTCCACGACGAGCTGCTCTTCGCAGGTCACGGGGATTTCGGAGCGCTTCGGGCGGCGAACCAGGCGTGCCTGCAGGGACTCGAGCTTGACGTCCAGGTAGGCGGGAACCATCGGCAGGACATCGCGGTGCGCGCCTGCTGCTGCCACCTGGAACGGAGGCATGGTTTCGCTGCGGCTGTGGACGTGGACCAGCTGGCCCTCGCCGACGCGGAACGACGGGCGGTCAACGCGGACGCCGTCGACCATGATGTGGCGGTGCACAACCATCTGGCGGGCCTGGGCGATCGTGCGGGCGAAGCCGGCACGCAGCACGAGGGCGTCGAGACGCATTTCGAGCAGCTCGATCAGGTTTTCACCGGTCAGGCCCTTGGTGCGGCGTGCTTCTTCGAAGGCACGGGTCATCTGGGCTTCACGGATGCCGTACTGGGCGCGCAGACGCTGCTTTTCACGCAGCCGAACGGCGTAGTCGGAGTCCTGCTTCTTGCGGGCACGGCCATGCTCACCGGGGCCGTACGGGCGGCGCTCCATGTACTTGGCGGCCTTGGGGGTCAGAGCAATGCCGAGTGCGCGCGAGAGGCGTGCGGTACGGCGAGCACGAGTGTTGTTAGCCACTTGTGTCCTTCCAATATCTGCGGTGTGTCAGTGTTACTGGCCTCCACGATGGAGAGCATCGGCCAACCGCTGCCTTTTGCTACTGGGCGCAGAGCCAACCCGCAGAGCATCATGACAGCCGAAACTGCCGCGAGTTCAGAGGATTATGCGTCCGTGCCTTGCCAGACAACGTTCAAGACTATCACGGCTCAGCCGCCGCGGATGATCTTCCTCAGCCGTTCCAGCCGGGTGGAGATGTCCCGTTCGGCGCCGTTGGCGGTGGGCTGGTAGTAGTTGCGGCCCACCAGGTCATCCGGCGGGTACTGCTGGGTGGCGACGGCGTGCGGGGCGTCGTGGGCGTACTTGTACCCCTTGCCGTGGCCCAGCTGTTTGGAGCCCGGGTAGTGGGCGTCGCGCAGGTGCGCGGGGATGCCGTTGCCCATCCCGGCCCGCACATCGGCGATCGCCTGGTTGATGCCGAGGTAGGCGGCGTTGGACTTGGGCGCGGTGGCCAGGTGCACCACGGCCTCGGCCAGGATGATCCGCCCTTCCGGCATGCCGATCAGCTGCACCGCTTGGGCGGCGGCGACGGCGGTCTGCAGGGCGGTGGGGTCGGCCATGCCCACGTCCTCCGCGGCGGAGATCACGATGCGGCGGGCCACGAAACGGGGGTCCTCGCCGGCCTCCAGCATCCGGGCCAGGTAGTGCAGGGATGCGTCCACGTCGGAGCCACGGATGGATTTGATGAAGGCGCTGGCGACGTCGTAGTGCTGGTCCCCGGCGCGGTCGTAGCGGACCGAGGCGACGTCCAGGGCGCGTTCGGTGTGCTTGAGCTCGATACTGACGGGCTTGCCGTCGGCCGGGGCGCCGTCGACGTCGTCCGCGTCGCCGAACGCGACGCCGGCGGCCGCCTCCAGCGCGGTCAGGGCACGGCGTGCGTCGCCGCCGGAGAGCCGGACGAGGTGCCCCAGGGCCTCCCCCTCCAGGGACACCGAGCCGCCCAGGCCGCGGGGGTCCTCGACGGCGCGCAGCAGCAGGCCCTCGATGTCCGCGTCGGTGAGGGGCTTGAGGGTCAGCAGCAGGGAGCGCGAGAGCAACGGCGAAACCACCGAGAAGGACGGGTTCTCCGTGGTGGCGGCCACCAGGACCACCCAGCGGTTCTCGACGCCGGGCAGCAGCGCGTCCTGCTGGGCCTTGTTGAAGCGGTGGATCTCGTCCAGGAACAGCACCGTGGTGGTCTTGTAGAGGTCCCGGGCGGTCAGCGCCTCGTCCATCACGCGGCGGACGTCCTTGACCCCCGCGGTGATGGCGGAGAGCTCAACGAATTTGCGCCCCGGGCCCTTGGCGATCACGTGGGCCAGGGTGGTCTTGCCGGTGCCGGGAGGGCCCCAGAGGATCAGCGAGCTGGGGCCGGCCGGTCCGGTGGCGTTGCTGCCGGCCGCGAGCTGCCGCAGCGGGGAGCCGTGGCCCAGGAGGTGCTGCTGGCCCACGACGTCGTCCAGGGTCCGGGGACGCATGCGGACGGCCAGCGGACTGCGCGGGGCGGCTCGGCCGGAGCCGTGGGACGAGTGGCCGCGCGCGGAGTCGCCGTCGCCGGACTCATCGCCGAAGTCGTCGGCGTCGGGGTCGTTGTTCGCGGACGCCTTGTCCTGCCCTGCACCAAAGAGATCATCCACATAGATAGGCTACTTCTAGTTCCGGACGGTCCCCGCACGGCCGCCGGCCGACCTTACGCACCCCGCCCGACCGCTTCCAAGGGAGATCCGCCATGCCCAGCCCCGAGTCCCGCGTGGCCCGCGTCCCCGGGGAGCGGCTGGCCGGCTGGGTGGAGCGCTTCGCGGCCAGTCACGGACATCTTGAGGAATTCGACACCGACGACGGGTTGCTCCTGCGCGCCGCCGACGGTGCCGAGGCGCTCCTGCAGGCACCGTGGCCGGCGGACGGGCGCCCGGGCCGCGGCGACGACGCGCTGACCCGGCTGGCGAGTCTGGCAGCGCAACCCCGGCAGCTGGGCCTGGTGCTGGTGCGCCGCGGCGGTTATTCGGTGGCCGTCGTTGCGGAGGGACGGGTGCTGGCCTCGAAGACCGGCACCCGGCACGTGCAGTCGCGCACGGCCGCCGGCGGCTGGTCGCAGCAGCGCTTCGCCCGGCGCCGGTCCAACCAGGCCGACGCCCTGGTGGAGGCAGTTGCGGCACACGCGGCCCGGATCTTCGCCGAGCACCGCATCGAGTACCTGGTTCCCGGCGGCGACCGGACCCTAGCGGACCTGGTACTCGCCGAGCCGGTCCTGAAGCGCTACGCTCCGCTGGCCCGGCTGGCCTTGCTGGATGTTCCGGATCCGCGGGCGGCCGTGCTGAAGAAGGCCGCCGCCGACACGTGTGCCGTGCGGATCCAGGTCACCGACCCGCCGTCGTAGGTACCCCGCCGCGGATGCTCGCCCCACCCTCCAGCGCCTCCTGCTCCCCGTCCCGCGCCCGCTTCGACGGTTCCCTGCCGAATCGATGCTGCTGACCGTCTAGTGCGCAGGGAACCGTCGAAACGGACCGTGGCCGCGTACTGCTCGGCTGGAACTCAGCAGCCGGTCGGGGCGCGGCGGGGGCGGTCCTGACGGTAAAGGTAGCTGCCGGCCACGGAGAACCCGGCCCGGGCGTAGAGTTCCCGCGCGCCGGTGTTGGCCGCCGTCACCAGCAGCCAGCACTCCCGTCGGCCCCGGGCCTCCGCCTCGCGCAGGAGGGTCCGCAGCACCCGCCCGGCATAGCCGCTGCGCCGGGCATCCGGCCTGGTGGCCATCCCGTAGATCCCGGCCGCCGTGGCCGCGTCGGGGTCGTCGGCGGGCAGCGCCAGGCGTCCGACGGCCGCGGGCTCCCCGTGCTCGTCCCGCACCAGCGCGTACAGCGACGGGCAGCCCTCCAGGATCGCCCGGGCCACCGGCAGGTTCTCCACCCCGCCCCTGCCGTCGACGCTCCACCAGAGCCGCAACCATTCCTCCGAGGCGTGGTCCAACACCTCCACCTCCGACGCCGCAGCAGCCTCCGAACCTCCGTCGCCCGCAGTGCCACTATGCTCGCGGGTCAGGATCAGCGTCTCGGACTGCCGGGTGAAGCCCTCGGCGTCCAGGACGGCGTTCAGCGGCGCATACCCGGGCCCCTCAAACACCTGGAAGATCAACGGCAGGCGGCGCTCACGGTACCAGCGCCGCGCCTCGGCCAGGCTCCGGCGCAGCGCCTCCGGGTCCTCCCCCGGCTCACGGGGCCAGACGGAATTGGCCCGCTGGGTCACGCCGGAGGCGGCGCGCAACACCCAGCCGTCGGCCTCGTCCCGTTGGGCGGCCGGCCACGCGGCGTCCATCAGCCGCTCGAGCCGCGGCAATAGCTCCGGCATCAACGGTCTCCTCCCGGCGGCATCACTGCCAGCCCTCAGTCCACTGAAAAAGCAGCAGCGGCTCCCCGGTGTCCCGGGAAACCGCTGCTGCCAGCACCTAACAAGCTACTTGGCGCTGTCGCTCTTCGGGGCCTCGACCTTCTTGGCCTCGGGCTTGAAGTCGACCCCGGCCTCCTTGCGCTGCTGGGCCGTGATCGGCGCCGGCGCGGCGGTCAGCGGGTCGTAGCCGTTGCCGGTCTTCGGGAAGGCGATGACGTCGCGGATGGACTCCACGCCGGATAGCAGAGCCACCACGCGGTCCCAGCCGAACGCGATGCCGCCGTGCGGGGGCGCGCCGAACTTGAAGCCCTCGAGCAGGAAGCCGAACTTCTCCTGCGCGTCCTCGTGCGAGAGGCCCATGACCTTGAAGACGCGCTCCTGCACGTCGCCCTGGTGGATACGGATCGAGCCGCCGCCGATTTCGTTGCCGTTGCAGACGATGTCGTAGGCGTAGGCCAGCGCCGTCTCCGGGTCGGTGTCGAAGGTGTCCATGAATTCGGGCTTGGGCGAGGTGAACGCGTGGTGCACGGCGGTCCACTGGCCGCCGCCGACGGCGACGTCACCGGAGGCGACGGCGGCCGCGGCCGGCTCGAACATCGGGGCGTCGACCACCCAGCAGAAGGCCCAGTCGGCCGGGTTGATCAGGCCGGTGCGGTGGCCGATCTCCACGCGGGCCGCGCCGAGCAGTGCCCGGGACGGGGTCTTCTCGCCGGCGGCGAAGAAGATGCAGTCGCCCGGCTTGGCGCCGACGGCGTCGGCCAGGCCGGCGCGCTCGGTCTCGTTGAGGTTCTTGGCCACCGGGCCTGCCAGCTCGCCGTCTTCCTTGAACAGGACGTAGGCCAGGCCCTTGGCGCCGCGCTGCTTGGCCCATTCCTGCCAGCCGTCCAGGGTGCGGCGCGGCTGGGAGGCCCCGCCGGGCATGACGACCGCGCCGACGTAGGGGGCCTTGAAGACGCCGAAGCTGGTGTCCTTGAAGAACTCGGTCAGTTCGGTGAGCTCCTGGCCGAAGCGCAGGTCCGGCTTGTCCGAGCCGTAACGGGCCATCGCGTCGTTGTAGGTGATGCGCTGGATGGGCGTCGGGATCTCGACGTCGATCAGCTTCCAGAGCGCCTTCACGATGCCCTCGCCGAGGCTGATGATGTCTTCCTGCTCGACGAAGCTGGCCTCGATGTCCAGCTGGGTGAATTCCGGCTGCCGGTCCGCGCGGAAGTCCTCGTCACGGTAGCAGCGGGCGATCTGGTAATACTTCTCGAAGCCACCGACCTGCAGCAGCTGCTTGAACAGCTGCGGCGACTGCGGCAGCGCGTACCAGGAGCCGGGCGCCAGGCGGGCGGGGACCACGAAGTCGCGGGCGCCTTCAGGCGTCGAACGGGTCAGCGTCGGAGTTTCGATCTCCACGAAGCCTTCACCGTGCAGCAGCTCGCGGGCCACCCGGTTCGCTTCGGAGCGCAGGCGCAGGTTCCGGGCGGGGCCGGGGCGGCGGAGGTCCAGGTAGCGGTGCTTCAGGCGGGCTTCCTCGCCGACCTCGACGTGCTCGTCGATCTGGAACGGCAGCGGCTCGGAGGTGTTCAGGACGGTGACCGTCTCGGCAATGACCTCGATCTCGCCGGTGGCCAGCGCCGGGTTCTCATTGCCCTCGGGGCGCTGGGAAACGGTGCCCGTAACCTGCAGGACGTACTCGTTGCGCAGGCCGTGGAAGACCTCTTCCTCACGGACGACGACCTGGGCGACGCCGGACGCGTCGCGCAGGTCCACGAATGCGACACCACCGTGGTCACGACGCCGGCCGACCCAGCCGGCGAGGGTTACGGTTTGTCCAATGTGCTCGGAGCGAAGGGATCCGAGGTCGTGTGTGCGCAGCACAGCTCGCCTTTCAGAAGGAAAACAGGGTGGTATTAAATGGGACCGCTACGGGAACGGTCCCGTCCGAGTTTACCCGTTGGAGAGGCCACCCCCGCCATGGCGCAAGCAATCCCCGGACCCGCCCCGCTGCAGCGCCGGCTGGGCGTGGTCGATTCGACGGCGATCGGGCTGGGGTCGATGCTCGGCGCCGGCGTCTTCGTCGTCTTCTCCCCGGCCGCGGCCCTGGCCGGTCCCTGGCTGCTCGTGGCGGTTGCGGTGGCCGGTGTGGTGGCCTACTGCAACGCGGTGGCCTCTGCCCAGCTGGCGGCCCGGTACCCGTCCAGCGGCGGCACCTATGTGTACGGCCGGCAGCGGCTGGGTGAATGGCCGGGCTTCTTGGCCGGCTGGGGGTTCGTGACCGGGAAGACGGCGTCCTGCGCGGCGATGGCCCTGACCTTCGGGCACTACGTGGCGCCGGGACTCGCGACGCCGCTGGCGGTGGCCGCCGTCGTCGTCCTGACCGGCGTGAACCTGCTGGGCATCACCCGCACCGCCCTGGTGACCAAGATCCTGCTGGCAGTTGTGCTGGCCACCCTGGCGCTGGTTGCCGTCGCGGCGGCCGCCGGGCCGCACGCCGGCGGCTTCACGGTCATCGACGCCGGCGGGGGCCTCGGGGACGACTCCGCCTGGGGAGTGCTACCCGCGGCGGGGCTGATCTTCTTCGCGTTCGCCGGGTACGCCCGGATCGCGACCCTGGGCGAGGAGGTCAAGGATCCCGCCACGACCATTCCGCGTGCCATCCTCGGCGCGCTGGGCGGCGCGTTCGTGATCTACCTCGGCCTCGCCGCGCTGCTGCAGTGGCAGCTTCCGGCCGGGCAGCTGGCCCGCTCGACGGCGCCGCTGCTGGACGCCGTCGCCGCCTCGCCGCTGCACGGCTTCGCGCCGGTGGTGCAGTTCGGCTCCGCCGCGGCGTGCCTGGGCGCGCTGCTTGCCCTGATCACCGGCGTCGGCCGGACC
>NZ_JBFBKP010000099.1:0-13254 GCF_040702285.1 Arthrobacter sp. NPDC080086 | reverse complement strand
TTTATATTAATATATAGGGTATTCGTATTAGAAGCGTGACACAAGTCCTTGTGCGTCTCCGGCCGCAGCCCCCCCCCCGTCGTCCGGGTCCTGCGCCCTTTGTGCGTGATAGGCGAGGATCTGCAGTTCGGTGGCCATGTCCACCTTCCGCAGGTTCACCCCGTCCGGGACCTGAAGCATCACCGGGGCAAAGCTGAGAATGCTGCGTACCCCGGCGGCCACCACCCGGTCACAGACGCTTTGGGCGACGGCGGCGGGCAGCGCCAGGACCACCATGTTGGCGCCGGTGCGGTGCAGGACCGCTTCGAGGTCGGCGGCGTCGCTGACCCGCAGCCAGCCCACCTCGCTGCCGATCACCATCTGGTCGGCGTCGAGGATGGCGACGATGTCGAAGCCGCGGGATTCGAACCCGCCGTACCGGGCCAGCGCCTTGCCCAGGTTGCCGGCGCCGACGATCGCGACCTTCCAGTCCCGGGTCAGTCCCAGAGCCGCGGCAATGTGCTGGTTCAGGTACTGCACCTCATAGCCGACGCCGCGGGTGCCGTAGGAGCCGACGTAGGACAGGTCCTTGCGGAGGGTGGAGGAGCTGACCCCGGAGGCCTCGGCGAGCGATTCGGACGAGACCCGGTCCACTCCCTCGGACAGGAGCGTGGTGAGGGCGCGCAGATAGAGGGTCAGCCGCGCCACGGCCGCGGGCGGGATTTGCTTGGCGGCTGCGCCGGCACCCGCGGCCAGGGCGCCGGGTGCGGGGTCCAGCGAGGTCACTATCTGCTCCATCGAGTTCTGTTGTCTTCCCACTCTAGGGCCGGGCGACTTCGGCCCACAAAGCAGCGGCGGCCGGCCGGCTTATCAGTGCCAGGCTGAATGACCTGCTCAGTGGCCGGTGCCGAGCGCGCGGGTAAGGGTCCGCGTCAGCCGCGCCTCATCGATCCGCCAGAAGTCGCGCTGCACCCCGTCCACCAGCACCACCGGAATCTCCTCGGCGAAACGCTCACGCAGGGCCGCGTCGTCGTCGATCGACTGCTCGGACCACTCCAGGCCCAGCGCGGCGGTCACCCGGGTCACGGCGTCGCGCGCGTCCTCGCACAGGTGGCAGTTCGGCTTGGTGATGAGGACGACGGCGGGACTGGGCGCCTGGTGCGGGTCGGTGCTGGCCATGGTTTAACGGTAGCCGGGCGCCGGCGCCGTCGTCGACGCAGCCCTGGTCCGGCCCGACGAAGGTGCCGTGCCCCTCTCTCCCGCAAGGTTTGCAGGGCTTTTCGGCCCGCTCCTACGGTGCGGCGGACGGCTCCGATCACGGGGATGCCTGCCGCATTGACTAGACTCGTGGCATGTCCGAGGAGAAGATCGTCGCCGTCGCCGCGCGGACGGCAGCGTCACCGAAGCACGGCGAAGCTGCCTTCTTCGACGTCGACAACACGCTGATGCGCGGCGCCAGCCTCTTCCACGTGGCACGCAAAATGCACCAGCGCGGGGCGTTCACCCTCCGCCAGGCCGCAGGGTTTGGCTGGAAACAGCTGATGTTCGTCTGCCGCGGTGAGAACCTCGAGGACGTCCATGCCGTCCGCGATACCGCCCTCAGCCTGGCCTCCGGCTTCACCGTCAAGGACATCGAGGCCCTCGGCGAAGAGGTCTACGACGAGATGATCGAGTCCCGGATCTGGCCCGGCACCAAGGCCCTCGCCGAACAGCACCTGCGGATGGACCGCCCGGTCTGGCTCGTCACCGCGACGCCGATCGAGGTGGCCACGGTGATCTCCACCCGGCTGGGCCTCACCGGCGCACTCGGCACCGTGGGCGAGATCCACGAGGGCTCCTACACCGGGCGGCTGGTGGGCGACATCCTGCACGGTCCGGCCAAGGCCGTCGCCGTCCGCCGCGTCGCCGAGGAGCAGGACCTGGACCTGTCCCGCTGCTGGGCTTACAGCGACTCGCACAACGACATTCCCCTGCTGAGCATGGTGGGCCACCCGGTGGCGATCAATCCTGACGCCCGGCTGCGCCGCCACGCCCGCGAGAACAACTGGCCGGTCTACGATTTCCGGTCCGGCCGCCGGGCCGCGACCCTGGGCCTGAAGGCGGCCACGGTCGGCGGCGCCATCTACGGCCTCTGGCGCAGCTACTCCCGCTTCCGCGGCCCCACCGCCTAAGCTCGCCCGGTTTCCGCTGCGGTTGCGGACCGAGGCGGCGCTCCCCCGGATGGGACAGCCCCGGCGTCACCGTTTCCGCTACGGTTCCGGACGGAGGCGGCGGATTCGGACCGGCGCACCCCGGGTCCGGTATGCGCTGGTCCGAAATCGGTGCGGATTTCCCCGAGCGCCGCGGATTCCGCGCCCCAGCCTCAAAGCACACCGCCCCGGTTGACCCTCGTCCGGGCAAAGAAAATGCCCGCTGCCGGAAGGCAACGGGCATTTCACGCTGAACGAAGTATCTCTACTTCTTGTTGCGGCGCTGGTGGCGGGTCTTGCGAAGCAGCTTGCGGTGCTTCTTCTTGGCCATACGCTTGCGACGCTTCTTAATAACTGAACCCACGAAAGTTCCTTACCGGCTAGATGCAGTACCTGCCCGTTGGGAAGTGTCCGCGGGCTTAGCAGCAGACTGAAACAACTGACAGGTTCTTACAATGACGTTAAACGTTCCTTAACAGGGTACCGCCTCCGCGGCCCGCACCACGACCGCGGCCCGGGCAGGGGTGAAGCGCGGCCCGGGCTGAACGGCGGCGGGCTCAGGCCGTTTCGGTGTGCCCGTCGACCACAGCACCCTTGAGGTACTGTTCGACGGCGCTTTCCGGAACCCGGTAGGAGCGGCCAAAACGCACCGCCGGCATTTCACCGGAGTGCACCAGGCGATACACGGTCATCTTGGATACGCGCATGACCTCCGCGACCTCGGCCACAGTGAGAAAGCGCGCGTTGGAGAAGTTGGCCTCCGAAGACATTTCCCTTATTCCTTTTGCTCAAGCGAACGGCTGCCCCGTCTGAACGACATGGCGGTGTGCCGATGCTGAGCCATCAAACAACCATGTGCTAGATACTCTAGGGGTTTCTGGTGCCAATGTGAAAGAGTTCCTCAGGAATTGGACAGGACTATTCCGCCGTAAGCCGGTCCCGGCGGGCCCGGGCCGAAGCCGCCAGCTGGTCCAGCACGGACGCCGTGACGTCCCAGTCCATGCAGGCGTCCGTCACGCTCTGGCCGTAGGTCAGGTCGTCGGTCCCGGCGGCGTGCGCGTCGACGTCGAGCGCCTGCGCCCCGCCCACCAGGAAGCTCTCCAGCATCACGCCGCCGATCGCCGCCGCGGACGCCCCGCCGTTTTCCAGCTGCGCGCCGATTTCCATGGCCACCTCGGCCTGCCGGTGGTGGTTCTTGCCGCTGTTGGCGTGGCTGGCGTCCACGATCAGGCGCGGGTTCAGCTGCCGTCCGGCCAGCTTGGCGGAGGCGTCCGCGACGTCGGCGGCTGCGTAGTTCGGGCCGCCGCTGCCGCCGCGCAGAATGACATGCGTGTCCGGGTTGCCGGCGGTGCTGACCATGGAGGCCCGGCCCTCGCCGTCAATGCCGAGGAACGCCTGGGCGGCACCGCCCGCGCTGCACGCGTCGAGCGCCACCTGCAGGCCGCCGTCGGTGCCGTTCTTGAACCCGATCGGCATGGACAGGCCCGAGGCGAGCTGGCGGTGGATCTGGCTCTCGGTGGTGCGGGCGCCGATGGCACCCCAGGACACCAGGTCGGCCATGTACTGCGGGCTGATCGGCTCCAGGAACTCCGTGGCGGTGGGCAGTCCCAGGGCGGTGACCTGGCGCAGGAACTGCCGCGCGGCCCGCAGGCCGCCCGCGATGTCGTGGCCGCCGTCGAGCCCCGGATCGTTGATCAGGCCCTTCCAGCCCACCGTGGTCCGCGGCTTCTCGAAGTAGGTGCGCATCACGATCAGCAGGTCCCCGCGGTGCTTCTCGGCCTGGCTGACCAGCCGGCGGGCGTATTCCAGGCCGGCCTTGGGGTCGTGGATCGAGCAGGGGCCCACGATCACCAGGAGCCGGTCGTCGACGCCGTCCATCACCGCGCGTACCTCGTCCCGGCCGCGGGCGACGACGTCGGCGCAGCGCTCGTCGAGCGGCAGGTCGGCAATCATCGCCTGCGGGGTGGGCAGCGGGGTGAAGTCGTTGATCCGCAGGTCAGAGGTGGACTGCTGGCGGGCCGGGGCTGCTTCGATGCTCATGATGGGTCCTGTTCCGGATGGGGAGCGGGCCCTGATCAGAACCCGCCGGAGAAATGGCGAAGGGCAGAGAATGATCTCTGCCCTGTTGGCTCTGAAGGAAAGTTGGATGCGTGTCAGTTAGACGCGGGCCCCTCCAGAGCCAACGAAAAATACGCATACCAACGGTTAGTCATGGCAATGACCATAGCGCCGCGGCCGGACTCCCCGCAAAAGCAGCCCGTAACATTCGCCCGGGCGGACGATGGTTGAACCGTAAGCCCCGCTGTCCTACAGTGTGGTTAGACCACATGATCCCGGGCCTGCTTCCCGTGATCCATGGACCATGGCATGCAGCGAATTCCAACGACCGACACCGCAATCCACAGCCTGACAGACCCGGAGGCAGCAATGACGCAACCCGTAGGGACCACCAACCCCGAGGCGCCGACCACCCCGCAGGACACCGGAGCGGATGACGCTTCGGGCACCTTCCACGACGGTGTTGGCGCGGGCTCCGGCGCACCGGCCGCCCAGCCGGCGGGCCCCCAGGCACCCGCCCTGCCTGACGCGCTGCCGGATGCCCTGCGGCGCAGGATCCCGAAATACGCGGACCTGGCGCCGCTGATGCAGTTCAAGAAGCCGGAACTCGGCCGTGCCGCCCGCCTCCGCCGCGCCAGCACCATTTGGGACCTCCGCGCCATCGCCAAGCGGCGGACGCCCAAGGCCCCGTTCGACTACACGGACGGCGCCGCCGAGGCCGAGATCACCCTGAACCGCGCCCGGCAGGCATTTCAGGACATCGAGTTCCGTCCGGGCGTTCTCCGTAATGTCTCGGCCGTTGACCTGGGCACGGACATCCTGGGCAAGGCCTCGAGGCTGCCGTTCGGCATCGCCCCCACCGGCTTCACCCGGATGATGCAGTCCGAGGGCGAGTACGCCGGTTCCCGGGCGGCCGCCGCGGCAGGCATCCCGTACACTCTCTCCACCATGGGCACCGCCTCCATCGAGGACGTTGCGGCCGCCGCGCCGGAGGGCCGCAACTGGTTCCAGCTCTACCTCTGGACGGACCGGGACCGCTCACTCGAACTGATCGAACGAGCGGCGAAGGCCGGGAACGACACCCTCATGGTCACCGTGGACACAGCCGTCGCCGGGGCCCGGCTGCGCGACGTCCGCAACGGCATGACCATCCCGCCGGCCCTGACGCTGAAGACGGTCCTGGACGCCTCCTACCGGCCGGAATGGTGGTTCAACTTCCTCACCCACGAGCCGCTCACGTTTGCCTCGCTTTCGCGGTACACCGGCACGGTGGCCGACCTGATCAACTCGATGTTCGACCCCACCCTGACCTTCGAGGACCTGGACTGGCTCCGGGAAACCTGGAAGGGCAAGCTGGTGGTCAAGGGCATCCAGACCGTCGACGACGCCCGCAAGGTCGTGGACCACGGGGCCGACGGCGTCGTGCTCTCCAACCACGGCGGCCGGCAGCTGGACCGCGCCCCGATCCCCTTCCACCTCCTGCCGGAGGTCACTGCGGCGCTCCGTTCCGACAACAGTGACGCGGCCGTCATCCTGGACACCGGCATCATGAGCGGCGCGGACATCATCGCGGCACTGGCGATGGGGGCGGACTTCACGCTGATCGGACGGGCCTACCTCTACGGGCTGATGGCGGGCGGCCAGGCCGGCGTGGAGCGGGCGATCGAGATTCTGGCCACCGACATGCGCCGCACCATGGCGCTCCTGGGCGTGAGCCGGATCGCGGACCTGACCCCGGACCACGTGCACCTGCTGCAGCGGTAGGAGCGGCCCCCAGAGGAGACACACATCAGGCCGCCATGAACATTCATGGCGGCCTGAGTCGTGCTGTCGGAGTCCTGCGGCCCGAGTCGTGCGGTCGCGGGTTACTTCTTGCGGCCGAACTTCGGCAGGTTGGCCAGCAGGTCCGCGGCGCGGGTTGCGGCGCGGCCCACGGTCCGGCCGATCTGCTGCGGCCGCCGGTCCTCGGCCACGGCTCCCGGAGCTAGTGTTCCGTCGGGCAGGGTGCCGACCGGGAGCGCGACGGCGGGGCTCAGCGAGCTCTCCGCGGGGAGTTCCGTGGGACGGCCGCTGCCGGCCGGGGTTCCGGTGACGGCCTCGGCCAGGGTCCCGGGTGCCTCGGCCGGCGACGCGGCGGACGCGGCATCGACCGGCGCGGCGGAGAACGCGGGCGCGGTAACTGCGGGTTCGGCGGGAGCAACGCCGTCGAACGTGCCCAGCCACGAGGCGACGTCGGCGAGGGGCCCGGGGTTAAGCGCGTAGTAGCGCTTCTGGCCCTGCGCCCGCATGCTGACCAGGTCGGCCTCGCGCAGGACCTTGAGGTGCTTGGTGATGGTGGGCTGGCTGGCCTCGAGTTCCTGCACCAGCTCCCCCACGGCCTTGTCCCCGTCGCGGAGGGCCATCAGGATCTCCCGGCGGGTGGACTCTGCAATGACGGCAAATACGTCGTCTGTCACCATGCCCTCCACCCTAGCGACATATACGCCGGATGGCATCCACCGGGCGGGGCCGGGTTCAGTCGAACCAGGGGTCCAGGCCGTAGAGCGGGAAAACTTCCTTACGGGTGGCCATGACGGTGCGGTCAACGGCGTCGTTGGGATCGAAGCCGACCTCCCAGGAGCGCCACCAGAGATCGACGTCGTCGCCCATCACCGTGGGCGGCTCCACGCCGTACTTCGCCCCGTACGTGTCCCTGACGTGCTGGCGCCAGTCCTCCGGAACGGGGGTGCGTAGCGGCACCGGGCGGCCGGCGGCGATCGCCACCAGGTGGCTCCAGGAACGGGGCACCACGGTGATGACGTTGTACCCGCCGCCGCCGGTGGCGATCCACCGATTGTCGCAGTAGCGGGCGGCGAGGCCGGCGACGGCGGAGGCCGCCTCCCGCTGGCCGTCCACGCTGATGTTCAGGTGCGTCAGCGGGTCCAGCCTGTGCGAGTCGCAGCCGTGCTGGCTGACGATCACCTCGGGTTCGAACGCCCCGACCAGCTGCGGCACGACGGCGTGGAAGGCGCGCAGCCAGCCGGCGTCGCCCGTCCCGGCCGGGAGGGCCACGTTCACGGCGCTGCCCTGGGCGTTGGGGCCGCCGATCTCGTTGGCGAACCCGGTGCCGGGGAACAAGGTCAGCCCGGTCTCGTGCAGCGAAATGGTGAGTACCCGCGGGTCGTCCCAGAAGATGCTCTGGGTCCCGTCGCCGTGGTGGGCGTCGACGTCGACGTACGCCACCCGTTGCACGCCGCCGTCAAGCAGCCGCTGGATGGCGAGGGCTGCGTCGTTGTAAATGCAGAAGCCGCTGGCCCGCTCACGGGACGCGTGGTGCATGCCGCCGCCGAAGTTCACAGCACGGACCGCGCTGCCGTCCAGAATGGCGCCGGCCGCCAGCAGCGATCCGCCCGCCAGGCGCGCGCTCGCCTCGTGCATCCCGGCGAAGGCGGGGTCGTCCTCGGTTCCGAGGCCGCGCTTCTCATCCGGCGTGGCGGGATCGGCGCTGACGCGGCGGACGGCGGCGATGTAGTCCTCACTGTGAACGGCGGCGAGCTCGGCGTCGGTGGCGACCTCCGGGGCGGCCACCGTGACGTGGTCGAGGTCCAGCAGGCCGAGGCTCCGGGACAGCCGGGCAGTCAGTTCCATCCGCTCCGGCGCCATCGGGTGACTGTGGCCGAAGTTGTACGCCGTCATAGCGGAGTCCCACACCACCGTCGTTGGTAATGCGGCCTGGGCGAGTCCGGGCAGGAAAGTCATCCCTCACAGGCTACCGGAGCGCACCCCCTCCCCCGTCCGACCGCGGAATATAGTGGTTTACTACTGTGGACGCCGTTTCAACCGAGGACAAACCGCACATGAAGCAAAGCCAGTCGAGGTCACCCCACCCGGCCAGCTGGCACCCCGGCCAGCCGGAGCGGGAAGGGTTGTGGATCCTCACCCGGCTGCGCGACTTCGTGGACGACATCGCGAACACGTCCCCGGCACGGCTGGCGGTCACCGCGTTCGCCGTCGTCGTCCTCGTCTTCACCGCCCTGCTCTCGCTGCCCGTTTCCTCCGCCACAGGCCAGGCCACCCCGCTGCACCAAGCCCTATTCACGGCCGTCTCCGCGGTCTGCGTGACCGGCCTGACCGTGGTGTCCACGGCCGTGCACTGGTCCTTTTTCGGGCAGCTCGTGATCCTGGTGGGGATCTTCGTCGGCGGCCTCGGCACACTGACCCTCGCGTCCCTGCTCGCCCTGGTGGTGAGCAAGAAACTCGGCGTCCGCGGCAAGCTCATCGCCCAGGAGGCCATGAACAACGCCGGCCGGCTCGGTGAGGTGGGCACCCTGCTGCGGATCGTGATCGTCACCTCCGTGGTGATCGAGGCGGTCCTCGCCGCCGCGCTGGTGCCGCGGTTCCTGTCCCTGGGCGAGAGCTTCGGACAGTCCCTCTGGCACGGGATCTTCTACTCCATTTCCGCCTTCAACAACGCCGGGTTCACGCCGCACTCGGACGGGATCGTGCCCTACGAGACGGACCTGTGGATCCTGGTTCCGCTGATGCTGGGCGTCTTCCTGGGCAGCCTGGGCTTCCCGGTGGTGATGGTGCTCCAGCAGAACGGCCTGAACTGGAAGAAATGGAACCTGCACACCAAGCTGACCATCCAGGTCTCGCTGATCCTCCTGGCCGCCGGCGCCGTCCTGTGGGGCCTGCTGGAGTGGAACAACGTCCGCACCATCGGCAGCATGAGCGTGGGCGACAAGATCACGCACTCGCTGTTCGCCTCCGTCATGACCCGCTCCGGCGGCTTCAACCTGGTGGACCAGAACCACATGGATTCGGCCACCATGCTGCTCAGCGACGCCCTGATGTTCGCCGGCGGCGGCTCGGCGTCGACGGCGGGCGGCATCAAGGTCACCACCATCGCCGTGATGTTCCTGGCCATCGTGGCCGAGGCCCGCGGTGACGCCGACGTGAAGATTTACGGCCGCACCATCCCGGAGGGCACCATGCGGGTGGCCATCTCGGTGATCGTCGCCGGCGCCACCCTGGTGGCCGTGTCCGCGCTCCTGCTGCTGCAGATCAGCGGTGCCACCCTGGACCGGGTCCTGTTCGAAACGATTTCCGCCTTCGCCACGGTGGGCCTGAGCACCAACCTCAGCGCCGAACTGCCGCCGGCCGGCGTCTATGTCCTCACCGTGCTGATGTTCGCCGGCCGCGTCGGGACCGTCACGCTCGCGGCCGGGCTGGCACTGCGCCAGCGAAGCCAGCTGTACCACTACCCGGAAGAGAGACCGATCATTGGCTAGTTCCTCAGGCGCCGTCAACCGCCCCGCCCACAATGCCCCGGTCCTGGTGATCGGACTGGGCCGCTTCGGCGCGTCCACCGCCGAACAGCTCGTCAAGCAGGGCCGCGAGGTGCTGGCGATCGAACGCGACCGCACCCTGGTGCAGAAGTGGTCCAGCGTCCTCACCCACGTGGTGGAGGCCGACGCCACCAACATCGACGCCCTCCGCCAGCTCGGCGCGCAGGAGTTCAGCTCCGCCGTCGTCGGCGTGGGCACCTCGATCGAATCGTCCGTGCTGATCACCGTCAACCTGGTGGACCTCGGGATCGAGCACCTCTGGGTCAAGGCGATCACGCCCTCGCACGGCAAGATCCTCACCCGGATCGGCGCCAACCACGTGATCTACCCGGAGGCCGACGCCGGCGTCCGTGCGGCGCACCTGGTCTCCGGCCGGATGCTGGACTTCATCGAGTTCGACGACGACTTCGCGATCGTCAAGATGTACCCGCCGCGGGAGACCGTGGGCTTCACCCTGGAGGAATCCAAGGTCCGGTCCAAGTACGGCGTGACGATCGTGGGCGTGAAGTCCCCCGGCGAGGACTTCACCTACGCCCGGCCGGAGACCAAGGTTTCCGCCCGGGACATGCTGATCGTCTCCGGCCACGTGGACCTGCTGGAACGGTTCGCCGCCCGGCCGTGAGGGCCGGCGGCGGACGATTGCGGCGGCATTCGACGACGGCGGGACGGGCGAGGCGCGCCCGTCATTCCGCGCCCTTGGCCGCCTTCGCCGCGGCCTTCGCGGCCTGCTTGCTGGCCCGAACCTTGACCAGGGAGTCGGGGTCGACGATGTCCGCCACGGACAGGTAGGCGTCCGCCTGACCGTAGTGCCCGGCGGCCTCGCGCCAGCCTTCGGCCTTGAGGCCGCACTGCTTGCCCAGCAGCGCCAGGAAGATCTTCGCCTTCTGTTCGCCGAAACCCGGGAGGGCCTTGAGCCGGCGGAGCACCTCGGCGCCGTCGGGCTCGCCCTGGGTCCAGATCGCGGTGGCGTCCCCGCCCCACTCCTTGTCCACGGTCTCGGCCAGCGCCTGGACCCGGCCGGCCATGGAGCCGGGGAACCGGTGCACGGCGGGCTTTTCCTTGAAGACCTCGACGAAGTCTTGCGGGTCGTAGCCTGCGATGGTGCCGGGCTCCAACGATCCGATCCGGGTGCGGATCTTCTCCGGCCCGGCGAAGGCGGACTCCATGGTCACCTGCTGGTCCAGCAGCATGCCAGTGAGCAGGGCGAAGGCGTCGTCGCTGAGGAGCTTGTCCGCGGCGGCGTCGCCGGTGATGTGCAGTTCCATGCGTGCTGTCCTGTCCGTGTGCGGGTGGGGTGGGGTGTCAGCCCAGCTGTTTGGTGATCTCGGCGGCGCGCTCCGCGGCCGCACGGGCGCCGGCGGCGATGATGCCGGGCAGCCCCTGCTCGTCGAAGGTAGCGATCGCGCGTTCGGTCGTCCCGTTCGGGCTGGTCACCGCGATCCGCAGGGCAGTGGGGTCGGCGCCGGGTTCGGCGAGCATCAGGCCGGCACCGGCCACGGTCTCCCTGGCCAACAGCTTGGAGAGCTCCGGGTCCAGGCCGAGCTCGACGCCGGCGGCGGCCATCGCCTCGGCAAGGTAGAAGGCGTACGCCGGGCCGGAGCCGCTGACCGCGGAGAGCGCGTCCACCTGGGATTCCGGGATCTCGACGACGGTGCCGACCGCGGCGAAGATGTCCTTGGCCTGCTGCAGCTGTTCCGCCGAGCAGTGCGTCCCGCCGGAGAGGGAGACGACGCCGCGGCCCAGGCGGGCGGGCGTGTTGGGCATGGTGCGGATCACCGGCTGCCCGGCCGGCAGCGCCGCCTCCAGCTGCTCCAGGGACACGGCCGCGGCGACGCTGACCACCAGCGTGTCCGGGGAGAGCGCGCCGCTGATCTCCCGGGCCAGCGCCGCGGTTCCCACGGGCTTGACGCCAAGGATCACGACGTCGGCACCGGTGGCGGCCTGCACATTGTTCTCGGGTTCCTCTTCACCGGCGATCGCGGTGATGCCGGTGTGCCGTTCGGCCAGTTCCGCGGCCCGCCCGGCCCTCCGCACGGTGGCGACGATGTCCGCGGGATCGGTCCCGCCGGCGATCAGTCCGCCCAGGATTGCCTCGTTCATTGACCCACAGCCCAGGAAGGCGATTCGGTTGCTCATGCCCCCATCATTGCAGTCGGCCCCGATTCACAGCCAGCTCACAACTCCGGGCCAGCTTGCTCCCATCCTCGGCCCCTACCGTAGTGAGTACCTCATCAAGAGGGTGCGAGTGATGCAGCAGGCATGCGGATGCCTGCCCCGGCACCGGTCGTCAGCAGCGGGTTTCCCCCATTTTCCCGCGAGCGACGGCCGGTGCTTTCGCGTTAACGAACGGTTCGGGGCGGGGCGTTCGACGACGGCGTCCCGGCGCCCTCCCGGGCGGGGACAGCCCGGCTAGTGTTTCTTGTCTTTCTTGCCGTTGCCCTTTTTGTGGCCGTCCTTCTTCTCGCCGTCGTGCTCCTTGTCCTTCTTGCCGCTGTCCTTCTCGTCGTCGTCGTTCGAGTCGTCGTCCTCGTCCTTCTCGTCGTCGTCCGGGGCCTGCAACTCGGCGGGCTGGCTGGCCAGGGCCACGTGGGGCGGGGGCTCCAGGGGCCCCTCGGTGACCAGCTGGTCCAGCCGGCGAAGGATCAGGCCCTCGCGCAGCGCCCAGGGGCAGATCTCCAGGCTGGGGAACTCGAACATTTCCAGGGCGGCCTCCGCCACGAGCGCGCCGGCGAGCAGCTGGGGTGCCCGGGCCTCGGAGACGGCGGGCAGGTGCAGGCGGTCCTCGATCTCCATGGCCGAGATGCGCTGCGCCCAAAGCCCCAGGTCCGTGGCGTAGAGCTCGCGTTTGACGTAGGGACCGGCGCCGCTCGGGGCCGCGCCGGCGATTCGGGCCAGCGACCGGAAGGTCTTGGAGGTGCCGGCCACGTGGTTGGCCCGGCCCAGGCTCTGGAACTCCTTGACGACGGGTTTCAGGGTCTCCCGGATGTAACCGCGCAGGTCCTTGACGCTCTTGGCGGAGGGCGGGTCCTCGGGCAGCCAGTCGCGGGTCAGGCGGCTGGCGCCGAGCGGGACGGACATGGCCAGCTCCGGCAGCTCGTCCTCGCCGTAGGCCATTTCGAAGGAGCCGCCGCCGATGTCCAGGTTGAGCATGGGCCCGGCACCCCAGCCGTACCAGCGGCGCACGGCGAAGAAGGTCATGGACGCTTCCTCGCTGCCGCTGAGTTCGCGCAGCGTCACGGTGGTCTCGTGCTTGACGCGGGCCAGGACCTCGCTGCCGTTGGTGGCCTCGCGGATGGCGGAGGTACAGAAGGCCAGCAGGTCCTCGGCCTTGTGCTTGGCGGCGAATTCCCAGGCCTCGAGGACGAACTCCACGAGCTCGTTCTGGCCGTCGTCGCTGATGTTGCCGTCGCCATCCAGATGCTGGACCAGGGAGAGGGAGCGCTTGTGCGAGGCGAAGGCCACCGGCCGGGCGCCGGGATGGGCGTCCACGAGGAGAAGGTGGACGGTGTTGGACCCTATGTCGAGTACGCCTAGTCGCATAGGCACATTATTGCCCGGCGGGTACCGGCGGCCTAAAGAGCCGCGCCCGCGGACCACTGGTGGTCCGCGGGGGCGGGTGGGGGGCGGGTGTTTGGGGGCGGGGGCGGGCCCGGGCGAGGGGGCGGGGGTGTAGTGGCGGGGAGAGTTGGGCGCACCCCCCC